>NZ_DASYZI010000320.1:0-76396 GCF_035946395.1 Actinocrinis sp. | reverse complement strand
GATCGACCACTGCGTCGGAAACGTCGAGCGGATGGCGCAGTGGGTGGACTTCTACAACCGGGTGCTCGGCTTCACCAACCTCAAGGAGTTCATCGGCGACGACATCGCCACCGAGTACTCCGCGCTGATGTCGAAGGTGGTGGCCAGCGGCAACCACCGGGTGAAGTTCCCGATCAACGAGCCGGCGGCCGGTAAGCGCAAGTCGCAGATCGACGAATACCTGGAGTTCTACGGCGGCCCCGGAGTGCAGCACATCGCGCTGGCCACCGGCGACATCGTGGCCAGCGTGCGGGCGATGCGCGAGATGGGCGTGGAGTTCCTGGAGACCCCGGACGCCTACTACGACACGCTCGGCGAGTGGGCCGGCGAGACCCGTGTCCCGCTCGACACCCTGCGCGAGCTGCGCATCCTGGCCGACCGGGACGAGGACGGCTACCTGCTGCAAATCTTCACCAAGCCGGTGCAGGACCGGCCGACCGTCTTCTTCGAGCTGATCGAGCGGCACGGCTCGCTCGGCTTCGGCAAGGGCAACTTCAAGGCCCTGTTCGAGGCGATCGAGCGGGAGCAGGCCCGCCGGGGGAATCTGTAGCTGGGCAGCGGGCAGTAGGGAGCAGCGGCAATGGAGGAACGGGCGAATGGGTGAAAAATCCATATATTTTCGTAGGCCCCGAGCATTCATGAGCGCAGCCGGCTGAGGAGCCCGAGATGGCGTACTACCGCTCGCTGGGCGACGTTCCGCCCAAGCGTCACACGCAGCATCGGCGTGCGGACGGCGGACTGTACTACGAAGAGCTGATGGGAGAGGAGGGCTTCTTCTCCGACTCCGCGCTGCTCTACCACCGCCACATCCCCTCGGCGATCGTGGACGCGGCGGTGTGGGAACTGCCGGACCAGACGCTCACCCCGAACCATCCGCTCAAGCCACGGCACCTCAAGCTGCACACCCTGTCCGAGGGCCGGGAGTGGAAGACAACGGACGTGGTCACCGGCCGGCGGCTCGTGCTCGGCAACGCCGATGTGCGGATCTCGTACGCGGTCGCCGGCGAGGCGTCGCCGTTGTACCGCAACGCGATCGGCGACGAGTGCGTGTACATCGAATCCGGCGCGGGCTTGGTCGAAACGGTCTTCGGCACACTGCCGGTGCGGCAGGGCGACTACGTCCTGCTGCCGCGCGCCACCACGCACCGCTGGCTCCCCGACGGAGTCGAACCGCTGCGCGCCTACGTCATCGAGGCCAACAGCCACATCACTCCGGCGCGCCGCTACCTGTCGAAGTTCGGCCAGCTGCTCGAACACGCGCCGTACTGCGAGCGTGACCTGCACGGCCCGCGGGAACTCCTGGCGGCGCCAAGTGATCAGGAATCGCACGAAGACGTGCCCGTGCTGGTAAAGCACCGCACGCCGCAGGGAATCAGGGGCACGCGTTACGTCTACCCGCACCACCCCTTCGACGTGGTCGGCTGGGACGGATGTCTGTACCCGTACACGTTCAACGTCTCAGACTTCGAGCCGATCACCGGGCGGATCCACCAGCCGCCGCCCGCGCACCAGGTCTTCGAGGGCGCGCGGTTCGTGATCTGCAACTTCGTCCCGCGCAAGGTGGATTACCACCCGTTGTCCATCCCGGTGCCGTACTACCACTCGAACGTGGACTCGGACGAGGTGATGTTCTACTGCGGCGGGAACTACGAGGCGCGCAGGGGCTCCGGGATCGGTCAGGGCTCGATCTCGCTGCACCCCGGCGGGCACGCGCACGGGCCGCAGCCCGGCGCCTACGAGCGCAGCATCGGCGCGCAGTTCTTCGACGAACTCGCGGTGATGGTCGACACCTTCCGCCCGCTCGACCTCGGCGAGGGCGGGATCGCCGTCGAGGACGAGGGCTACGCGTGGACCTGGTCGGGACGGGGGCCGAGCACGTGAGCCGCGCCGAGGACGCCGAAGCCGCCGATCGCGGGAACCGCGCGTGGACCGGGCCGGGCAGGAGACCACAGTCGTGACCGACGCCGTGGCCACCGATGCCGCAGGGCGCGGCATCCCGCCGCTGTTCGCGCGGCTCTGCGACGACGCGGCCCTGTTCCCGCCGGGCAACGTCCCTGCCGCGCGGGCCGTGCCGGCACACCGCGCGCACCGGGCCTCCTGGTACCGGGACCTGGTCGGCCCGTTCCTCGCCGCCCCGAAACACCTGACCGACGTGGCGCAAGCGGCGCGCGACGACGAGACGCTCGTCCAGCTGGTCCTCGTCGTGCCGAACGGGCCGGGCAGCCTCGCGAGCGCGGTGCGGGCGACCGCGAGCGAACCAGGGATCGAACTCGTCGGCGTCGAGCTGGCCTGCGCCGCGGACGGCTCGCCCGCCGCAGCGGCGCGCGAAGCAGTCTGGGCGCTGGATCGCGAGCTGCCCCCGGGTGTCGGCGGCGTGGTCGAGGTGCGGCGCGGCGCGGGGCTCGCCGAGGCGCTGGACGTTGTCGCCGCGAGTTCGTTCCGGGCGAAGCTGCGCACCGGCGGCGCCGTGGCGCAGGCCTTCCCGGCAGAGGTGGAACTCGCCGAGTTCATCGTCGGCTGCGTCGTGCGCCGCCTGTCGTTCAAGTGCACTGCCGGCCTGCATGAGGCGATACGGCACACCGACAAGGTGACCGGGTTCGAGCACCACGGCTTCCTCAACATCCTGACCGCCACCGGCGCGGCCGTACAGGGTGCTGACGCGTCGCTGGTCGCTTCGCTGCTCGGCGTGCGGTCGGGGACGGAACTCGTCGGCGCTCTTCGACAGCTGACGCCGGACGCGACCGCCCGGACCCGTCGCGCTTTCACCGCGTATGGCACGTGCAGCATCGCCGAACCGTTGGCAGACCTCGTCAGGCTCGGCGCGCTGGAACTCGAATGAGCTCGGTCGCGGTCGGCGCAAGCGCGGCGGGCGGCGTCAGCGGCGGAACAGGCCCTTGCGCGGCCGCAGGATCTTGATGACGCTGTGGTGCAGGGCGCCGGTGAAGACGATGGGCGGCCCGGACACGTTGGCGACGTGGCGCGCGCCCCGGTCCTTCACCTGGGCGTGATGGCGGCCGACTGCGGTCAGGTCCACCACGGCGTCACTTGCCACCAATATCTTGATCACGCTGTGCCGCGCGGTGACGTTGATGGTCACCCCGTCGCGCGGCAGGGCCGGGGTGCGCAGGTCGATGGCGCAGGCGCTGTGCTTCAGGTCCGCGGTGATCTCCTGCGGCACCAGCCAGGCGCCGAGCCGCTCGACCACGCCGTGGGTCACCGCCAGGCGCACCGGCTTCGCGACCGCGGCCGCCGCCTTGGCACCGGCCGGCTCGGGCAGATCCGCGAGCAGGACCCTGATGTCGCCGGCGGTGCGGGCCTCAAGTGCCGCCTCCACCCGGGTCTCCAGCTCGTCGAGCGTGATCTGGCCGTCGCCGGCCGCCGCGCGCAGCCGCTCCACGGCGTCGTCGCGCTCCCGGTCGCCGATCCGCAGCGCCGGGGCCGCAGCCGCGGCCGGGACTGGGGCGTTGGAGGGATCGCTCGTGGTCATGCGCGGATCATACGCGATATGTCGCGAGTTGGCGAGCCGGGTCGATCCCCTCGCGACGCTGGTCGGCGCGTCGTCGTGCGGAGTGGCTCGCAGCTCACTGAGTCCGGTTCACGGGTCGGCCCGCTCACGGCTTGTGGCCGATGCCGCCGTAGATCCAGATCTGCTCCGCCTTGGGGCCGACCTCGCCGTCGGGCTGCCACCAGGGGATCTGCACCACGCCGGGCTCGATCAGTTCCAACCCGTCGAAGAACCGGGTGATCTCCTGCCGGCTGCGCAGCACGAAGGGGGCCGCCGCCTGGCGGTAGCCCTGCACCGCACTGTTCGCGCGGTCCGGCTCGAAGTCGTTGGTGCCGTGCGAGACGACCAGGTAGCTGCCCGGCACCATGACCCGCTTGAGCTCCTCCACCAGTTCGTGCGGCTTCTCGGCGTGCTTGATGAAGTGCAGCACCGCGACCAGCAGGATGGCGATCGGCTGCGAGAAGTCGAGCACCTCGCGCGCGCGGGGGTGGTTGATGATCGAACTCGGGTCGCGCAGGTCGGCCTGGACGACCGTGGTGTGTTTCGGGTCGTGCCGGGCGAGCAGCGCGGTGGCGTGGGTCAGCACGATCGGGTCGTTGTCCACGTAGACCACGCGGGCCTCGGGCTGCACCGAGTGCGCGACGTCGTTGGTGTTGTCCGGGCCGGGGATGCCGGTGCCTATGTCAAGGAACTGGTGAATGCCGTTGCGCGCGAGGTAACGCACGGCACGTCCGAGGAATCTGCGGTTTGCGCGGGCCATGTCGCGGCCCTCGGGCAGGACCGCCAGCACCTCCTCGGCGGCGTCCCGGTCGATCTGGTAGTTGTCCCTGCCGCCGAGGTAGTAGTCGTACATCCGGGCCGGATGCGCGACGCCGGTGTCGATCTTCGCCGCGTCGAACCCGGGTTTGAGCAGACCCTTGCCGAGAATCGGGGGATCGTCTTTGGGCATGCTCGCCTCCGCGGGAAGAGCCGGGTTCTGCGCAAGCCGCAGTCCGGACCCGAGGCCGGACGCCGTCTGCCGGGTTTGATGGTAACCGAGTCTTACCGACTCTGACGCCGATGGATTTCTAGACCTTGCCGATCCCGGCGTGATCTCGCCGCGCGCAGGGCGACTCGCCGGGGTGAGCACTGTGTGTCAGTCTGCGACGACTCCCAGCCGCGCGCGCTCCGCGTCCACGACCCGCCGGGCCAGCGCCGTCTCGGAAACATCGCGCGCCTGCGGCGACGTCTCGGCGGTCTCGCTGCGCCTGGCGTAGGCGTCGAACAGCTGCGTCTTGGCCTCCAGCAGTTCGAGCATCCGTTCGTCCACGCTGTCGGCCACCAGCAGCCGGTGCACCTGGACCCTGCGCACCTGGCCGAGCCGGTGCGCGCGGGCGATCGCCTGTGTTTCGAGCGTCGGCTTGACCTGCGGCTCGCACAGGATCACCACCGAGGCGGCCTGCACGTTGAGGCCGACCCCGCCGGCCTGGATCTGGCTGACCAGCACGGCCGGTCCGCGGGTGGCCGCGAACTGGTCGACCAGCTCCTGCCGGCGCGGCGGCGGCACCGAGCCGGTCAGCGGCCCGAGCACCGGCGGGCCCGGCGCCTGCCGTGCGAGCACCTCGCGGACCGTGTCGAGCACGTCGCGGAAGTAGGAGAAGACCACGACCTTGCGCCCCGAGTCGCAGGCCTCGTCGACGAGCTCGACCAGGCGGCGCAGCTTCGACGAACCGCGCACGCTCCCGGCGGCGTAGGCGGCCCGGCGCATCGCCATGAAGTTTCCCTCGTCCACCGCCTGCCGGTAGACGGCCAGTTCCTGCGGGCCGAACTCCTCCCACTCGTCGACCCGGGTCAGTTCGGGCAGCTCGGCGAGCACGTCCTCCTGGTTGCGGCGCAGATACGCCGGGGCGACGGCGCGGCGGAAGGCCTTCGACCCGGCGACGGCGTCGATCTCGACCGTCTCGTCCACCAGGCCAGGCTGGAGGTAGTCCACCAGGTTGCGGAACTCCTCGACCCGGTTCTCCATCGGCGTGCCGGTCAGGAACAGCACCCGGTCGATCCCGCGGGTCCATTCCCGCAGATGGTACGAGCGCCGTGTGCCGGGGTTCTTCACGTAGTGTGCTTCGTCGACCACGAGCATGCCGACCCTGATACGCGGCGGCAGGCCGAGCGCGCTCACCGTCTCGAAGGTCGTGATGCCCACGCCGCCCGACGCGGCCCAGGCGCGCAGCTGCTCGTCGCGGTGGGCGCCGTGCAGCCGGTACGGCCGCAGGGTGCTGTGGCCGCGCACCTCGCGCATCCAGTTGATCAGGACGCTGGCCGGGCACACCACCAGGAAGTGCCGTTCGCCCTCGGCCCGTAGGTGAGCCATCGCCGCCACGGCCTCGACGGTCTTGCCGCAGCCCATCTCGTCGCCGATGATGACGCGCCGCCCGGCCAGCGCGAAGCGCGCGCCGAACTCCTGGTAGCCGCGCAGCGAGACGCGCAGATGCCGGGTGTCGAGTTGCTGCTCGCCGATCTTCTCGGCGAGCTGCTCGGGCAGGAAGCCGCGGGACGCCTCGGCGTCCTCCTGCACGCCGATGATCCTGGCCAGCGTGCCGAAGTAGTCCGCGGCCCGCTTCTCGAAGTCACGGCGGATCGTGGCCGGCCGCGGCCTGGGCGCCCGCAGCCGCTTGTCGGCGGTCTCGATCCGCTTGAGGTCGCGCTGCGTGGCGGGCGCGTCCAGCAGCTCTTCGAGCCCTGTGACGGCGCGCTCGGCCTCGGCCCGCCGCCGCGCCGCGGTGAACGTGCGCCGCAGCCTGCTGCGCAGCGGCGTGGCACCGGTGATCAGCCGGCTGAGCTGGTCGCCGAGGCGCCGGGCGGGCTCGCGTGCCCGTTCCGTCGCGCTCTGCGCGTTCTGCACCCGGTGCAGCGCGGCAAGCAACGCGGCGCCGTGCGCGTCGTCGGGATCGACGTCGGCGGAGATCCGCGTGTCCGCGCCGACCGCCTCCGCGAGCCGCCGCGCCGCCGCGTCGGCCTGGGCGGCGGTCTGCGCGCCGACGCCGTTGATCTGCTCAAGCCGCTCGGTCCCGGCGGACAGCACGGCGTACACGTCGGCGTAACCGGCCTTCTCCAGCCTGGCGACCGGGAGGCGCGGCACGACCTCCTTCAGCCGGTCGACCGGCGTCGAGCTCAGCTGCTCGCGCACCACGGCCGAATGCAGCGCGCCGTACGCCTCGCGCACCTCCTGCTGGGCGTGCTGGTCGTTCTCCAGCAGGCTGCGCGCCGACGTGACAGCCGCCGACGCGCGCTGAAGCAGAGCCCTGACGGCTGACGGCGTCGTCACGGCATGCGGTTGAGGACGTCCGTATAGAGGAGCCGGCCGCCGAGCAGGCGCAGCGCGGCGAGTCGCGAGTCGCTGCGTCCGAGGTCTTCGGTGCGTGAACCGCGCTCAACGAAGAACACGTCCCACCAGCCGTCCCCGCCCTCGGTCACGCACCAGCTCTGTTCCTTGACCCGGCCCTCGCTGATCAGCCCCGGCGGCGCCCCGACGTTGGAGAACCAGGAGAGCTGGCTGACCGGGTCCTGTGCGAACACGCCTCCGACCTCTGATTCGGCCGGCCCGGCCGGCCCCGTCAGGGCCAGCTCCTCGACGAAGCCCGCGCCGACCAGGTCCGCCACCGGCATCAGCGCGAAGTGCTGCACGCCGCCGCCGCTCTGGCCGAACCAGGGCGCGACGGGCCCGGACCAGACCGCGGTCTCCTTCAGGACGCGCCACTGGCGATATCCGGACGCTGCGTAATCGATGGGGAGCGAGCGCTCGGCGAACGTTGTGTCCACGTCGTACAGGATGCGCGAGAACGTCGGTCCGAACGAGTCGACCACCGTCCCCGGTTCGAGGCGCGCGGGCTGCCGTTCGGTGGCCGAGGCGAAACCGTCCGGGTACTCGCCCTGCGCCGGCCAGACCAGGCGGCGCGCACCCGGCGCGGCGTCGGCGTCTTCGGGTTCGACGAACCGCCCGGCCCAGTCGGCTTCACCGAGCCCGCCGTAGGGGTCCGCGTCGGCGAGCAGCGAGCGCACCGCCGGATGGTCGAGTGACACGCCGCCGACCGAAGCGCCGACGCCGGTCCCGGGAACCACGTCCTGGCGGCCTGTCAGGCCCCCGCCGATCTGGCCGAGGAAGCCGTAGCAGGCCGCTTCCTCGTTGTCGTAGACACACTGGTCGTGGTGGCCGCCGCGCTCGTACCAGAAGACCTCGAAGGCGCCATCGTCGTGCGGGAGGAGGCAGTAGTGGTCGTCACGGAGCCGGCCGAGGGACGCCACGCTGTCGGGCACCTGTAGGAGGCGCAGGACGAGCCCGAGTTCTTCCATGTTCACAGTGGCTTCTCCCTCAGGTAGCCGCCCTTGATGAGGGCCTCGACCGAGACGGGCAGGTAGTGCTGGACGCCGCCGCCCGGTTCACCCATCTGCGGGGCGATCCCGCCCTGCCACGCCGGCAATGGCTTGATCACCTCATACTGATGGTAGCTGGCGCCGTCGAGGCTGCTCGCGGGCAACGCGCGGTCCGGATACGGGACGCCCGCGGGGGAGGTGAACTTTCCGTTGGGGCCGCCGAAGCGGTCGATGGTCTGGCCGGGGGAGAGCACGACCGGCTCGCGGTCCGTCGGGCTGGAGAAACCGTCGGGGTACTTGTTCCCGTCGGCCCAATCCAGACTACCGTCGGGCTTCGTGATGCTCTGCATCCAGGCGTCGCGGCCCTGGCCGTGATACGGGTCGTAGCCCGGCGGCAGCAGGCCTTGGACGGCCGGGTTGCCGCGGTCGACCCCGGCCGGCGGGTCGGGCCAGTTGCCGTGCTGGGCCTTGTACGCCCGGCTCTCGGCGCCGAGCTTGTCCTGGATCGACTGGAGACGCAGCTGCTCGGCTTCGGCCAGGTCCGGGTGCACGAGCTTGCTCGTCGGGATCGGCTTGCCGTTGGCGTCCAGGTAGCGCACGGGCTTGCCGGCGTTGGCCGGATCGAGGATGTCGCCGAACTTCTGCCGCATCGCGGCGGCCTTCCCGGCGTCCTGGACCGCGCCGCCCTTCCCGGCCTTCTCGGCGAGGTCGACCAGCTTGTGCGCGTTCTCCGCGTCGGCCTTGCCGATCCGCTCGACGACCGCTTCGGTGTTCTTCCCCGCACTGCGGTAGAAGTCCTCGACGGCCTTGCCGGCGTCCGTGCTCAGCGTGCGGCCCACGCGCTGCGCCGCGTCTTCGAGCGCTTTGACGATGGGATTCGACACAGGAAGGCCCCCGCCACTCTTGCCGTTTCGCCGTCCGAGGGATCAGGACTGGCGGAGTCTCGCAGAGATCGAATGGCGTTGTCAACGAGCCGTGATCTTGTCAACGAGCCATTGGGTCGACGAGGGACGGGCAGACGAATCGCTCCGTCACCCGGCCGGGCGGATCACTGCGCCCACAGGCCGCGCACGTGGCCGAGGTGGCGCGTCATCACGGCTCGCACGGCCGGTTCGTCGCGGGCGAGCAGCGCGTCGAGCAGCTCCAGATGCTCCTGCGCCGAGGCTTCCAGCAGGCCGCGCTCGGCCAGCCGGGTCAGGCCGTAGAGGCGCGAGCGCTTGCGCAGGTCGCCGACGACCTCGACCAGGTGCCGGTTGCCGGCCAGGGCGAGCAGCCCGAGGTGGAAACGCCGGTCCGCCTCGACGTACCCGATCAGGTCGGCGGCTTTCGCGGCGGCGACGATCTGCTCGGCGTCGGGCCGCAGCGCGACGAGTTCGGCGGCCGACGCGGTCGAGGCGAGCGCGGCGACCACCGGGACCTCGATGAGGGATCTGATGTGCGTGTACTCGTCCAGCTGCCGCCCGGTGACGGCGGTGACCCGGAAGCCCTTGTTGGAGACCGTTTCCACCAGGCCCTCGCGCACCAGGTCGAGCATCGCCTCGCGCACCGGGGTCGCCGACACGCCGAAGCGTGCCGCCAGCGCCGGGGCCGAGTACAGCTCGCCCGGCCGCAACTGCCCGCTCACCAGCGCCGCGCGCAGGGCGTGCGCGACCTGGTCGCGGTAGTTGCGCCGCGCACCGCCGAGCGGCGGCAGTGCGTCCATCCGGGCATTCGTCTGGTCGAGTTCGTTCACAGCAGGAATCCGGCGGGGAAGGGGTCGGTGGGGTCGAGCAGATATTGTGCCGTGCCCGTGATCCACGCGCGTCCGGTGACCGTCGGCAGCACGGCGGGTACCGGTCCGACCTCGGTGGTGCCGATCAGCCGGCCGGTGAACGTGCTGCCGATCAGCGACTCGTTGACGAAGTCCTGATGCAGCGGCAGTTCTCCGCGGGCGTGCAACTGAGCCATTCTGGCCGCGGTTCCGGTGCCGCAGGGAGAGCGGTCGAACCAGCCGGGGTGAATCGCCATCGCGTGCTGCGAGTGCCGTGCGTTCGCGCCGGGCGCGACCAGGTGCACGTGATGGCAGCCGGTGATCGTCGGATCGGCCGGATGCACCGGCGGCTCCTCGTTGATCGCGTCCATCAGCGACAGGCCGGCGGCCAGCATCTCGTTCTTCGCGGCGCGCTCGAAGGGCAGGGCGAACTGGTCCAGCGGCAGGATCGCGTAGAAGTTGCCGCCGTAGGCGAGGTCGTAGGTGACGGTGCGGCCGTCCGGCAGCAGAGCCTTGCGATCCAGGCCGGCGGCGAACGACGGCACCATCAGCAGCCTGACGGCGGTCGCGGCGCCGTCGCGCACCGACACCTCGGCGGTGACCAGCCCGGCCGGCGTGTCCAGCCGGATCGTGGTGACCGGCTCGACCACCGGCACCATCCCGGTCTCGGCCAGCACCGTCGCCACGCCGATGGCGCCGTGCCCGCACATCGGCAGGCAGCCGGAGACCTCGATGAACAGCACGCCGTAGTCGGCGTCGGGCCGGGTCGGCGGTTGCAGGATCGCGCCGCTCATCGCCGAGTGCCCGCGCGGCTCGAACATCAGCAGGGTACGCAGATCGTCCAGGTGCTCGATGAAGTGCACGCGGCGCTCGGACATCGTCGCGCCGGGGATCACGCCGACTCCGCCGGTGATCACCCGCGTGGGCATGCCCTCCGTGTGCGAGTCCACCGCGTGCAGGATCAGCTTGCTGCGCATCGGCTCACAGTCCTCTCTTGAAGATCCGGCGGTCCGCGCGGCGGGTCGTCACCGGAGCCCGGCGGCCAGGACCTTCTCGGTGGCCGCGCGGACCGCCGCCGCCTGGTCCGGCTCCAGCGGTCCGCGCGGGGGGCGGCACGGCCCGCCGCGCCGCCCGGCCAGGTCCATCGACAGCTTGATCGCCTGCACGAACTCGGTCCTGGAATCCCAGCGCAGCAGCGGATGCAGCTGCCGGTACAGCGGCAGCGCGCTCGCCAGGTCGCCGGCCGTCGCGGCGCGGTAGAGCTCGACCGTCGCGCGTGGCAGGGCGTTGGGATACCCGGCGACCCAGCCCTTCGCCCCGGCCACCGCGAGTTCCAGCAGCACGTCGTCCGCGCCGGCCAGCAGGTCGAGCTCCGGTGCCAGTTCGCTGATCCGATACGCGCGCCGCACGTCGCCGCTGAACTCCTTGACCGCCTGGACGAGCCCGTCGGCGTGCAGCGAGGCCAGCAGTTCGGGGGTGAGATCCACCTTCGTGTCGTGCGGGTTGTTGTAGGCGATGATCGGCAGGCCGACCTCGGCGACCGCCGCGTAGTGCGCGCGCACCGCGCGCTCGTCGGCGCGGTAGGCGTTCGGCGGCAGCAGCATCACCGCCTTGGCGCCGGCCTCGGCCGCGTATTGAGCCCACCGCCGTGACTCGGCACTGCCGTACGCGCCGACGCCGGGGACGACCCGATCGCCGCCGACCGCCGAAACGGCCGCGTCGACGACGCTCGCTCGTTCCTCGGCGGTGAGCGTCTGGTATTCGCCGAGCGAGCCGTTGGGCACCACGGCGTCGCAACCCTCTTCGATCAGCCAGGCGCAGTGCGCGGCGTAGGCGTCGTAGTCGATGCCCAGATCCTCGCGCAGCGGCAAGGCGGTCGCCACGAGGACTCCATGCCACGGACGGCGTGTATCAGGATTATTCATCGGTTCCGTACCCTTCCTCGGCTGCTTCTCCCGACCGTGCGAGGACGCCGAGCGGCACGGGCCGGGCGAATGGGGTCCGCGCGGCCGTGGCGGGGCATCCGGCGACCGCTGCGACGCCGGGCGTGCACATGCGCCCCTGGCACCAGCCCATGCCGGCGCGAGTCAGCAGCTTGATCGTCCGCAGGTCGGTCGCTCCCAGTTCCCGGACCGCGCCGCGTACTGCGCCGGCCGGGACTTCCTCGCAGCGGCACACGACCGTCTCGTCGGCCAGCGCGTCGATCATCGTCGCCGGCGTCGAGTAGACCGTGTCGAGTGCTGCGAAGAAATCCCGCAGACGTGTGCGTGCACGTACCAGCCGCGCCGTCCTGCCGGCGTCCGGCGCCCGGTCGAGCAGCGTCGCCGCGGCGGAGATTCCGGCGATCTCGCCTTCCACCACGGCGAGAGCCGACCCGCCGATCCCGGTCGCCTCTCCCGCCGCCCAGAGCCCCGGGATGTCAGTGCGCTGTTCGTCGTCGACCCAGACCGTCTGGGCCCCGTCGCCGAGCAGGCGTGCGCCGAGTGCGCCGGCCAGGTCGAGGTGGGGTAGCAGTCCGTGCCCGACGGCCAGTGCGTCGCACGGGATCCACTTCGCAGAGCCTTGACATACCTGCCCCTGCCGGTCCAGGGCGGCGACCGTCACGGATTCGACGCGCGTGGCGCCGTGTGCGGCCAGAACCGTGTGCCGGTACCGGATCGGAACGCGGTGGCGCAGCAGCGTGGCCGCGTATCCGGCGGCCTCGGCGAGCTTGCCGGGGTGCGCGGCGAGCGCTGGAGCGAGGCGCCTCAGGTCCCGTGCATCGGCGGACTCGATCAGCGCACTGATCCGGGCGCCGGCCTGCGCCAGACCGGCGGCCACCGGGAGCAGCAGCGGGCCGGTTCCGGCGACCACCACGTTCTGCCCGGGCAGCACGAGCATGCCCTTGAGCATCGCCTGCGCGGCGCCCGCCGTGATCACGCCCGGCAGGGTCCAGCCGGGGAAAGGCAGTACCTTCTCGTACGCGCCGGTCGCGAGCAGCAGCGCGTCTGCGCGCACTGACACCGGATGGTCTTGCCCGGCCCCGTCCTGTTCGGCGCCGGCCAGGGCGTGCACGACGAAGCCGCTGGCCGATTGCTCGGCGAACCACACGTGATGGTCGGCCAGGTGCCGGACGCGACCCGCCGCCGCGTGGATGTCGAACCGGCGGCGCAGCGACAGCCAGGTCCGCACGTCGTGATGCAGGGCCTGCGGCCGCCGGGCGTGCAGTCGGGCCGCCGGTTGCCGGTAGAACTGGCCGCCGATCCGCCGGCCGGCGTCGACGAGTGTCACCGGGATGCCCGCGTCGGCCGCGGCCAGCGCGCCGGCGAGCCCGGCGGGCCCGGCGCCGACGACGAGCAGGCCGGCGGCCGGGCGGGGCGGCGTGCCGGGTGCCCTGTCAGGGCTCGGGGGATCGATGTCAGAGGTCGTGGACATCGTGGCCCGTTCCCTCCTGCGTGCGCACGACGTCGCCGGGCCGCGCCGCGGTGAGGCAGGCGCGCTGGTTCGGCTGCCCGTTGACCGTGACGAGGCAGTCGAAGCAGACCCCGATGCCGCAGAAGACGCCGCGTGCCTTTCCACCGCGGCGGGTGTACCGCCATGACACGATCCCGTCCCGCCACAACGCGGCGGCGATCGAGTGGCCTGGCAGCGCCTGGACTTCCCGGCCGTCGATCCGCAGCGTGAACGGCGCCTCCGGCCGTGCCGAGACCAGGGCCTCCGGTGTGCGTCGAATCAGCATGCTTCCTCCGCTGGGTTCGGGAAGTGCGGCCCGGAGAACCGGTCGGGCCGGAACGCGGACAGGTCGAGGCCGGCCGGCAACCCGAGCAGGGCGCGCGAGATCAGGTGCCCGGTCGCCGGGGCCAGGCCGATCCCGGCCCCCTCGTGCCCGCATGCGTGGAAGAGGCCTGGCACGCGCGGATCCGGTCCGATGGCCGGCAGATGGTCCGGCAGGTACGGCCGGAAGCCGGTATACGCGCGGATCGCGTTCACCCGCGCCAGCGTCGGGAACAGCGCCACTGCCTGCGCGGCGAGGCGGCGCAGCACCGGCAGGCTGATGCCCCGGTCGAAGCCCACCCGCTCGCGGCTCGCCCCGATGAGTACGGGTCCTGACGCCGTCCCCTCGACCACGGCTGAGGTCTGCAAGGCCGCGGAGCGGCTCGTCACGTCGGCGACGTAGTCCGCCGCGTAGACCTTGTGCCGGATCAGCGGCGGCAGCGGCTCGGTGACCAGGATGAATCCACGCCGCGGCTGCACCGGCAACGTCACGGCGGCCAGCCCGGCGATGTCGGCGCCCCAGACGCCCGCGGCGTTGACCACGGCCGGGGTGTGGATCTCACCTCGGTCGGTCACCACCGCACGCACCGCGCCGTCCGGCGTGCGCAGCAGCGCAGTGACATTCTCACCTGCGCGCAGCCGGGCGCCCGCGCGGCGGGCCGCCGCGAGCAGATGCGCCGCCGCGAGTGCCGGCTGCACCTGCGCGTCCTGCGGATAGAACACGCCGCCGGCCAATCCCGCGGTCAGTCGCGGTTCGAGTTCGCCCAAGCCGTCGGCCGCGACCACGCTCGCCTCGACGCCGCGGTGACGCTGCTGCTGCGCCAGCTCGCGCAGTGCGTCAAAACCCGGTGAATCCGCCGCGACGACGAGCCCGCCCTTGAGCTCGAACTCGATGTCGCCGCCGAACGGTTCGGCCGCGATCTGCCGCCACAGCCGCGCGGACAGCAGCGCGAGGTCCAGTTCCGGTCCTGGGGGCTTGTCTGACAGCAGGAGGTTGCCTTCACCGGCGCCGGTGGTCCCGCCGGCCACCGGCCCGCGATCCACCACCACGACGTCGAGCCCGGCCCGCGCGGCGTAGTAGGCGCAGGCCGCGCCCACGATGCCGGCGCCGACGATGACGACGTCGCAGACCGAGTCCCGGATCACCCCAGTACAATGTCACATGTCACTGCCGATGTCATGCCTTCCGGTGGCGCCACATGTTCGATCAGGGTTTGATTCGCCGCGGCCTGGCGTTCTGCCGGCCTGGAGATCATCCTCGTGGGGCACGCCAGGCGACGGGGCGCCGCCGATGTAGCAGGGGACATCGGCGTCGCCTGCTCCGTCGTGCTGCGCGTCCAGTACGGGCGTGTCGTGTTGCGTCCCGCTCCGTCGCGTCTGTGTCTGGTGCTGTCGCGGCCCGGCTGCCCTACTGGCGTGCCCGGTCGGCTGGCCTGCGCTGTCGCTGTCGTGTCGGTGCCCAGCGCGATGATGGGAACGTGCGGATCGCGGTCACCTTCGACCCTGTCGAGCCCGGCGACCTGAGCCTGTCCGGCTGGTTGCAGGTCTTGGCCGACGACGGCACGCCCGCACAGCCGCCGTCCCACGCGCCCGACCTAGCCGCCGTGATCGCGCGGCGGGAGCGGACCGACGCGCCGCGCTGGGTGTGGACCGCCACCGAGAGCGAGTATCCGCGCCTGCTGAGCGCCGGGGTCCGAGTCGAACGCTGTCACGACGTCGTGCTCACCGAAGCGCTGTTACTCGCCCGTGCGGGTCGGGGCGGCGATCCGCGTTCGCTCGCGGCTGCGTGGGCGCGGTTGCACGGTCTGCCGGTGCCCGAGGATCCGAGGCCGGTCGCGCCGCAGGAGCAGACGGCGCTGTTCGGGATCACCGCGCTGTTCGGGACCGGGACCGGGGGCGGCGGTGTGCCGGACGCGTCGCGGCAGATTGAGATGCTGGTCGCGGTGCATGCCGACCAATTGCGCCGCATCGCCGCCACTGCGCCGACCTCGGCCGCCACAGGCGCCGCGATTACTGCCGGCGCTGGGACGACTGCTGATAATGCGATTACCGCAGTGAATCGCACGACTGGTACGACCAGTGTGACTGGTGTGACTGGTGTGACTGGTGTGACTGGTACAATTAGCGGGCCCGCAGCCGCAGCCCTGACCACCCTCGTCGCCGCCGAATCCGCGGGCGGCTTGGTCGCCGCTGAGATCGCCGCGCGCGGCGTGCCATGGCGCGTTGACGCGCACGACGCCGTGCTAACCGAGCTGCTCGGCCCGCGGCCGTTCGGTGATGCGTTACCCGCCAAGCTCGCCGAGCTTGGCATTCGGGTGGGCGAGGCATTCGGGTATCCGCCGGGCCGTGGCTTCAATCCGGACTCGCCGACGCAGGTGCTGCGCGCGCTGCGGTATGCCGGATTCTCCGTCAACTCCACGCGCGCCTGGGAGCTGCGTGCGATCAAGCACCCCGGCGTCGAGCTGCTGCTGGAGTACAAGGAGCTCTCCCGGCTGCACGCCGCGCACGGCTGGGCCTGGCAGGACGCGTGGGTGAAGGACGGCCGGTTCCGCCCCGAGTACGTCGTCGGCGGCGTCGTCTCGGGCCGCTGGGCCACCCGCAACAGCGGCGCGTTGCAGATTCCGCGCATCATGCGCCGCGCCGTCGTCGCGGATGACGGATGGTCGCTGGTGGTCGCGGACGCAGGGCAGCTCGAACCAAGGGTGCTCGCCGCAGTGTCCGGCGACGTAGGCCTCGCCCGCGCCGCCGCAGCCGGCGACCTTTACGAGGCGCTGGCTGCGGAGGCGTTCGCCGGCGACCGCGCCAAGGCGAAGCTCGCGCTGCTCGGCGCGATGTACGGGCAGACCAGCGGCGGCATCGGTCCACTGCTCGCGGTGCTGCGCAAGCGGTTCCCGGCAGCCATGGCCTACGTGGAGGACGCGGCCAGGGCGGGGGAGCGCGGCGCGGTCGTCCACTCCCGTCTCGGGCGTGCCTGCCCGCCGCCCTCGTCCAGTTGGCGCAAGGTGGTCAGCGGCATGGACGGCATCGATGCCGATGCCGATGCGAGCCCGGACTCGGAAACCGGCATGGGATCGGGAGCGGGCTGGGGCCGAGGCTCCGGGCCGGCCGACGGCGCAGGGTTCGAACCTGCGGCGCTCGGTGCGCCCGGCTTCGCCGACACGTTCGACGACCTTGCGGGCGCGCACGGCGGCGCGGACTCGGCACGCCGCTCGGGGCAGGCGGCGCGCAGCCGCGGCCGGTTCACGCGCAACTTCGTGATCCAGGCCAGCGCCGCCGACTGGGCGCTGGTGTGGCTCGCCGTACTGCGCCGCCGACTCGCGCAGCTCGGCGGCGTTACCGGCGCGGGTCGCAGCGGGGTCCACCAGTCCGGTCAAGCCGCCGCAGACCGGGCCGCGGACCTCGCCGCCGCGCCGCATCTCGTCTTCTTCGTGCATGACGAAGTCGTGGTCCACACGCCTAAGCCGCTGGCCGAAGCCGCCGCGCAGGCTGTCGCCGACGCGGCGGACGAGGCACGCCGCGTCGTCTTCGGCCCCACCGCGGTCCGCTTCCCGCTGGCCACCGCCGTCGTCGACTGCTACGCCGACGCGAAGTGAGCCGGGCGGGCCCGGGTGGCGCGGCGGTAAAATCAGGGTTCTTTGTTTCCCGGCCGTTTCCGCCCCGGGCTTATTGACACGCTTCGATCCAGTGCGCAATGGTGGTCGCGTCCACCCGGCGTACCAGTGTTCTCATCCGGGCGGTCGCCGGTGAGGACGTGCGGGTCCGACGTCGCTGTCGAGGCGAGGTCGTTTCCGGCGTTGAGCGGCGGCGGTCGCGCGCGGTCAGCGAGGCGGGACACGGTCTGCGGGGGAGACACCGCTGCACGGCTCGACGGCTCCAGTACTTACGGCTCCAGTACCACGGTGCGGCGACGTACCGGTGCGCCACCACGGGGATCGCGATCGCACTACGGCCGCCGGCCGTCGGCGACGGGCCCCGGGGCGGGCCGCGGCGCGGCGGACCGAGCCCGGAGCGAAAGGACGGACTCGACCGTGATCACGCTGGTACCGCTGTCCGGATTCCTCGGCTCAGGCAAGACCACCACATTGATCAGCGCGGCCGTCGCCATGCAGCGCACCGGCCGGCGGGTCGCCGTGGTGACCAACGACGCCGGTCCCGCGGGCCTAGTGGACACCGACCTGGCCCGCGCCGGACTCGACCACGTCGCCGAGGTGACCGGTGGCTGCTACTGCCACCACCCCGACGAACTCGCCGCGCACGTGGCCCGGCTGGCCGATTCGGGCGGCATCGACACCGTGCTCGTCGAGGCGGCAGGCAACTGCTTCGACCTGCGGCCCGCACTCGTCCCGCTGCGCCGCCGCCTCGGCGATCGCGTGGTCATCGCCCCGCAGACCGTGGTCGTCGACCCGCTGCGGTTGGCCGCGTTCGCGGGCGCCGCGGATCTCAGCGGCCGCGAATACGAGCTCGCGTACGTGTTCGGCCGCCAGCTCGCCGCGGCCGACCTGCTCGCGGTCAACAAGACCGATCTGATCGGCGCCGAGCAGACCGCGAAGCTCACGGCGCGTCTCGCCGCCGACCACCCGCAGGCGACCGTCCTGCCCTACAGCGCCGTGAGCGGCGCCGGCATCGACGAACTCGTACGTGCGTGGGGCCGCGACGTCGCGACGCCCGAACCCGACTACGAACTGGACCATGCACGCTACGTCGACGCCGAGGCGAGGCTGGCGTGGGCGAATCTGGCCTTCGGCGTCGACGCCGTCGACGACACGTTCGACGCGTCCGTCTGGGGGCGCGCCGTGCTGCGCCATCTGTCGGAGTGGAGCGCCGCGACCGGCTACTTCGTCGGCCACGCCAAGGTCGCCGTGCGTACTCGTGCGGGGCTGGCGAAGCTCAGCGTGACCGAGTCGGGGGCCGCTCCCCGAGCGGACCGCTCCGCGGCCCGGCCGGTCGAGCGCGGTTCGGCGACCGTCAACGTACGGATCGCCTGCCCTCCGTCGGTTCTCGACGATGCCGTGCTCGCCGCGATCGCGGCCGCGGACGCCGTCGGCCGCGCCCGGTCGGACGTCCCGCCGCCCGCCTCGTTCCGCTCGACACAACCGCTGCCGCCGCCGAGCCTCGCGCGGACGGCGGGGGCTGACGCAGTACTGCGCTGACCGCAGGCCGGACTCGCCGCGTCGCCGGATCGTCACGCGCGAATCAGACCACAGAGTTGGACGACAGAGCCAGGCCACAGAGTCAAGCCACAGAGTCAGGCCGCGGAACCAGAAATCAGGGCTGCGGACTCGGTCGCTCTCAGAGCGACCCGGTGCTGCGGCGACCGACGGCAACGCGGCCAGGCGATGGCCATCGGCCCGCAAGCCCGGCCACCGATCCTCGGTCGCTCTGAATCAGATGACCGACTCCCGTTCGACCTTGAGCCAGGCCAGGTTCAGCTCCTGCGCGCTGTGCGCCACGAGCCGGCTCAGCAGCACCGACTCGGGTCCGACGCCGAGTGCCTCGGCCAGCCCGGCCTGTGCCGCGGCGACGTGCGGACGAGCGCCGCAGGCCGCGCGCAGGTCCAGCGACCGGCGCAGCAGGGCCAGCCCCGTGTCCCGGTCCTGGCCGAGCATGTGGAAGCCCTGATGCCGCACCACGTACGATTCGAGCAGCAGGTCCTCCTCGTCGAGCGCGCTGCCGAGCGCCCGCCGGTACAGCGCCTGCGCGCTCTCGTCGTCCCCGCGCAGGTTTTCCGTCGACACGCCGTGCCAGAACGTCGCCCAGCCGGGCGTCTTCACGTCGAGCCGAGCGAACTCGGTCACCGGGTCCGGTCCCAGCGGCGTGTCCCCGGACTTGAGCAGCTGGCGCCAGTATTCGAGCACTGCGGTCAGAAAGGCCGCGTCGTCCGGTTCGCGGTCCTCGATCGCGTGAATCGCGGCCGTCGCCCCGGTCACCGGGTCGAGGCGCCAGGTGTGCCGATCCACCAGGATCTCGGCGCGCAGGACCGCGCCCGGCGTGCTGTCCGGCACGAGACGCAGCGCGCCGTCCCAATCGCCGGCACGTTGCAGCCGCCGCGCGGGACCGAGTTCGGGATCGGCGTAGTACGTCCTGTCGCTTTTCATGGAGACCGATTCTGTCGGATGCGTGTCAAGTCGGCGAGAAGTCCGGCCGACGATATCGAGTCGAAATGCGTCAAGTCGAGATGCGCGGCGATGGAAAGTCACGGGCGCGTATTCACCGGCGGGCGCGAGAAGTCCGCCGCGCTGCCGCCCTTGCCGTGTTCATACGTTCGGACCGGTTTCCGCACTGCTTGCCGGACCGGCCGTCGAGCCGGTCGTCAGTCCAGCCGGGCGGCCCATGTCAGGGCTCCCTCAAGGTGTGCGCGGAACCGGTGGTCGGCATACGCGGCCTCGGCGTGGCCCAGCGCCGTGTAGAACGATCGGCCGCCGCAGTGCTCGTGACACCAGGCCAGCGGATGATCGAGTCCCGAGGTTCCGCCCTCGTAGCAGCGTTCGTCCACGGATGCCAGTACACGTGCCATTCCACGGGGGTTGGCGTCGAATTCATACCATTCGTCATCGAACATCCACTGCGCGGGCAGGTGCGAGGTGGCCGGATGACGCTGGTCCTCCACCGTCACCACGGCGGGCTGGAAGTGCGGGTGCCGGGTGAAGCGCGCGCCGACCAGTTCTCCGAAGAAGCCCCAGTCCGGCTCGGTCCCGGCGGCGAGGTGGACGCCGACGAAGCCGCCGCCGGCCCGCACCCACTCGCTGAACGCGGCGCGCCCCCCGTCGGTAAGCACCTCGCCGCTGGTCGAGAGGAAAACCACCACCTGGTAGCCGCCCAGATTCTCCGGCGTGAAGGCTTCGGGCTCCTCGGTCGCGTCCACCGCGAGGCCGGCGTCCCGGCCCAGCTCGCGGAGCGCGGCGATCCCGGCCGGGATCGAGTCGTGCCGGTACCGCGTGGTCCGCGTGTACACCAGTGCGCGCTGCATCGGCCTATCGTAGAGCGGTGGGTCGGCCGCCACGCCGAACGCCGCATCTTCGACCAACCCCTGGTGAAGCGACGTCAGCCGATCCCGGGGATCTCCCGACTCGACCAAGCCGTGTGCGATGATTCCGGTCGTGGCTGATCACGACGGCGCAGTGTCGAACGGCGCGCACGGCGCTGTGCCGCCGGTCGTCCCGGCACCGGTGTGGGTGGTCGCGGGCGCGCCGGGCGCAGGCAAGTCCACGGTCGCCGGGCTGCTGGCCGAGCGTCTCACGCCGCATCCGGCCGTGCTGGACAAGGACACCGTGTACGGCTCCTTCGTCGCGGCGGTCCTCGCCTCGGCCGGGCGCGAACCCGGGGAGCGCGAAGGCGCGTGGTACGACGACAATGTCAAAGTCCACGAATATCAGGGCCTGACCTACACGGCCCGCGAGATCCGCGACCACGGCTGCCCGGTGCTGCTGGTCGGGCCGTTCACCGGGCAGATCCGCGATCCCGCCGTCTGGGAGGCCTGGCGTGCGGGGCTCGGTGGGGGAGACGTGCGCCTGGTGTGGGTGTCCTGCGACGCGGAAGTTCTACGCAGGCGGCTGATCGCTCGGGGCAGTGAACGCGACGGCGCCAAGCTCGCCGCTTACGCGCGGTTCGTCGAGCGTATGCGTCCTGACGAGCCGCCGCCGGTCCCGCACGTCGCGATCCACAACGCGAAGGACCGCGTCCAGGATGGCACGGCGGACGCGCTGATCGATCAGATCGAGCAGTTGGTGCGGACAAGTCGGCCACTTGGTGAGACAGTGAACGGAGCGCACTCATGATCACCGTGGTGCAGGTCAGTGATGTCCACTTCGGTACCTCGGAGCGCAACGAGGACCGGGCGAACCGGCTCTTCGCGCGGCTCGCCGCGCTGCACCGGCCGGTGGACGCGCTCGTGATCACCGGCGACATCGCCGACCACGGCGCCGTGGCGGAGTACGAGAAGGCCCGGGCCGCGCTCGCCACGCAACCGTTCCCGGTGTTCACCTGCCCGGGCAACCACGACGACCGCGCGGCGTACAGCAGGATCCTGCTCGGCTCGGAACAGCCCGAGGGGCCGATCAACCAGGTCCAGAGCGCGGCAGGCGCCGTCTTCGCCCTCTGTGACTCCACGGTCCCCGGCGAGCCCGGCGGCTTTCTGGCCGACGAGACGCTGGAGTGGCTGGACCGTACGCTCACCGACGCTCCGGCGGGGGCACCGGTCTTCGTGTGCTTCCATCATCCGCCGGTGCGGACATACGTGCCGTTCCTCGACGGGATGATGCAGACCGGCGGCGAGCGGCTGGCCGCCGTCCTCGGCCGGCACGACAACGTCGTCGCGATCCTGGCAGGCCACGTGCACACGCCGGCCGCGACCATGTTCGCCGGACTGCCGCTGGTGATCGCGCCTTCGGTGATCTCCACGGTGTTGCTTCCGTGGGAGGGCGACGAGATCATGGACAACGAGGCGCCCGCCGCGCTCGCCTTCCACATCCTCGACGACGAGCGGCGGCTCACCACGCACTTCCGCGTGATCCTGTGACAGTGCCCTGCGGCTTTCGGCCGGCTTCTGTCACATCCGCTATTTCAGTGAGCTGACGACCTGGTACCCGGGCTCCGCCTGGCTCTGCACGGTCAGGGTGACGTTCTCGGGCGGCCCCGACACGCGCAGTGTGTATCGCATGCCGGGCCACCCGACCACGCCGACGTCGGCCTGCGGCGTCAGCACGCGGTCCGAGCGCAGCGCCTCGTGCACCACCGCGACGCGGTACCCGACCGGCACGACCGTGGCCGTTGCCAGCACCGATTGCGCCGACTCGATCAGGCGCCGCGCGGCGGCCAGCGCGTGCGGCAGGATCGTTGACGCGCTTCCGGGCTGGCCGAGTACGACGCCGTAGACGCGCCGTGGCCGACCGTCCGGCCCCGATGACAGGTCCGCGCCGAACATGAGGCAGCCACCGGCCGCCAGTGTCGAGCCGGTCTTGATCCCGATCACGCCGTCCCGGCCGAGCAGCGCGTTGTAGTTGCGGATCGTCCCGGCGACCGGGATGACGGCGCTGCGTTCGCCCACGATCTCGGTGAACGTCGGGTCGCGTATGGCCGCCGCAGCCAGCAGCAACTGGTCCGGAGCCGTGGACACCGTGCCGCGGTCGAGGCCCGAGGGGTCCGTGTACCTGGAATGTGTCATCCCGAGCCGCGTGGCGGTTTTGTTCATCCGGGTCAGGAACGCGGGAACACTCCCGGCATCCCACCGCGCCGCCAACTGCGCGATGTTGTCAGCGGACGCGAGCAGCAGCGCCTGAAGCGCCTGGCGCTCGGTCAGCGCCTCGCCGCTCACGACCGGCACGAGCGACTCGTGCTCGGCGAGCTGCCGGCCATACGCGACCGCATCCTCACGCGAGACGGTGATCGACGGTCCCGGTGCGTCCGCCGCGAGCGGATGGTCGGTGAGGATCTGGTACGCGGTGAGCACCTTCGCGACGCTCGCGATGGGCACCGCGGTGGCCACCTGCCCGGACGTGCCGAGCCCGCCGAGGCCCGACACGGTGAGCGCGGCCTGTCCCGACTGCGGCCACGGGATCGTCGGCGGCGTGCCCGGGAAGACGTACGTCGCGGGTACCTCCTGCACGACCCGCGGTACCCACGCCGACGACGCGAAGGCCGCGATGGCCCCGCCGAGAGCCACCGCGAGCAGCCCGAACACCAGCCAGAGCAGCACTCGCGGCCGCTGCTGACCGGGTCGCCCGAACTCGACCCGGGTGCGCGGCGTCCGGCGCGGGCGGACACGTCCTCGTCTCACGCGGAGCAAACTATGCCAAAGCGGGGAATCCGCTTCGTACGGCGCGCGTGGCGCGTCCTTGCGATCCACGCCATTGGAGGGGGACTGCCGTTTGCAATCGGACAGTCGCACTTGGTTGTCGTAGGCGTCGTGGCGGTATCGTCGGGCCGCTGCCATCAGCCGGAGTTATCGGCCAGAGTCATGGAGCACAGCCGTCGGGCACCGTCATCAGTCGAGCAGCGCGTCCAGGCTCGCGTCGAGATCCAGATGCCGCAGCTCCTGGCCCGCCGGCACCGCGCGGTACGACCAGTGCAAGAACCGGCGCACGTCGGCGGCCGTGAACTCGACCGCGGCCACGCCGTGCGGCGACGCGAACTCGATCATCACCCGGCCCGGACCGCACGGCCACAGGTGCACATCTCCCTCGCCGGTGGGGGCGTACAGGCCGTCGTCCAGCAACTCGCGGGCGAAGACCCACTCGACGTCCCCGCCCTCCAGGCTGATCGCGGCCGGGAACGCGAGGTGCACGGCGTAGGGGTCGTCGCGCAGATAACGCAGGTTGGCGTGGATCCCACGGGACACGTACGGGCTGATCACGAGACGGCCCATCAGGGCCTGGTCGACGGTGGCGAGCATGGTCGCCGCTCCTTCCACTCGGGTCCGGTACGAACTACTCGCAGCAAGGACCCGCGAACCCCCGGCCTCATTACGCGGGTTCGCCACCGGGTCGATGTGATCTGGGCCACATCCCTCACAGTAGGTGGAAATCAGCCGCTGATCACTGTTAGAAAGGGGAAAATCCGGCGGAACCCGAGCTCTTGCGACAGGATCGGGCAGACGTGTCGGACGTGTCGGAGTCGGGCTGGACGGTGGGGGTCTCGGTGGAGCGGACAACCGCGGCACAGGACCCCCGCATCGCCGAATACACCCGGGTCTACCAGGAACATCACGCGCGGCTCGTCGGCTACGCGCGTTCGCTGACCGGCAACTCCTGGCTGGCCGAGGACCTGGTGGCCGAGGCGCATTTCCGGGTCTGGCGGCGCATTGCGGCGGGCCACCGGGTGGACGACCCGGCCGCGTATCTGGCCACGACGATCCGCAACCTCGCCGCGACCGTGGGCCGCGCGCCCCGTGAACTGCCGCAGCAGCCGGACGAGGCGTGGCGCTGGGCCGACGGGACGAGCGCCGCCGCCACGGCCGACCCGCAGCAGCACGTCGCGTACGTCGACATGCTCGCCGAGGTGATGAAGCAGCTGCCGGACCGCTGGGCCGAGGCGCTGTGGCTGGCGGAGGTGGAGGATCTCTCGGTTGCCAAGGTCGGCGAGCGGATGGGTTCGAACGCCAACGCGACCGCGGTACTGCTGCACCGGGCGCGCGAGGGGATGCGGCAGGCGTTCCTGCGCTCGCAGCCTGGCGCCCCGGCCGACCCCGCATGCGCGCAGCATTGGGAGCGGATGCCTGCCTACGTGCGCGGGGCCGCCGGTCCGCGCAGCGTCGCGACGCTCGCCGCGCACACCACCTCGTGCCCGGACTGCCGGGACCGGCTGGCAGGGCTCGAACTGGCCAACCGGCGGCTGCCGCTGTTGCTCGGCCCGGCGCTGCTCGCGCTGGCCGGGACCGGCGCCCTGCGCTTCCTGCTGCCCGTGCTCGGCGGCACGGCCACGGCGACGGCAGCGGGCGCGGCCGGCGCCAAGGCCGCGGCCGCCACTGGAGCCAAGGGCGCCGCCTCGGCGGGGCGCGGATCGTCGGGGGTGACCGGACCCGTCGGCGTCACCGTGGCGGCGGCCTGTGTCGTGGCGGCGGTTGCGGCGATCGCGTTCGCGGTGACCGGATCGGATTCGCCGGCGCCTGCGCACCGGGCGCTGCCCGCGTCGCAGGCGCCGTCCGCGCCGAGTCTGCCGCAGACGGCGCAGCCGGTCTCTCAGGCCGTGCCGGCCTCGTCGAGCCCACAGCCGAAAGCGAGCAAGTCCAGCGCGCCACGGGCCGTGATCGCGCCATACACGTCACCGCCTGCCGCCAATCTGACGCCGACGCAAGCCGGCGCTCAGGTTCCGTCCGCTGCGCCCACGTATCCGGTCACGACGAGCGCACCGCCCCCTGCCGTGTCGCCCTCGCCGAGCCCGTCCGCGACGCAGACGCCGCCGCCAGTGCCTACGCCGAGCCTCTCGCCCTCGCCGAGTCAGAGCCCGACGCCGTCACCGGAACCGACGTGCATACACTTCGGCAACTTGGTCATCGTTTGCCTGACGGTCACAGCTCACTGAATCGCCGAGCGCAGCCCGCGCAGGAAGCCGGCGCCGAGAGGACCGCTGAACCAGGCCGTGTGATCCACCAGGTAGCGGTACGCCAGCCCAGTGTTCTGCGGTGAGCCGGTCACGCCGCCGAAGTAGTCGATCTCGCTCAGGGCGAAGTCGGCGTGGCAGAGCGCGAGCAGGTCGGGCAGTGCGGCGCGTTCCGCGTCGGTGAGTGTCCGGATCTCCTCGTAACCGCCGACGAGCGCGAGCGCGGCATCGAGATGGACCGCTGCCGGGCCCCTCGCGTCGAGTTCGAGCCATTCGATGGCGTTGCGCTCGATCGCCGTGGCCAGGTCGTGCGCCGCGAACGCCCGCTGCGACAGGCCGAAGTCCAGTACCGTGGCCACCTGCCCGCCGCGCCACAGCAGATTCGAGGCGTGGAAGTCGTTGTGCGTCCACAACGGTTCCAGCGCCGCAAGGCGCGGCAGTACGCGCTCGTGGTGGGGCAGATGCCAGCGTTCGACGTCCTCGCGCCATGGACGCGACGCGAGCTCGTTGGCGAGCGCCGGCCGTGTGGCGGCGTACCACTGCACGGCCGCGAGCGGGTCGTCCACGGCGAAAACCTCGAACCCTGCGATCAGTGGTTGCGGCGCGCGGCGCGCGGCGTCGTATCCGCGGGCAGCCTCGTGCAGGAGAGCGAGGGCGCGGCCCGCGGCGCGGGCATGGCCGAGCCCGGTGAACGGCGACCAGGAGATCGCGTCCCGGTACAGGTCGTCGCCTTCGCCGACGGTATGCACCTCGTACGTCCACTCGCCGGCGGCCAGGGCCGTGCGTCCGTCGCGATCCTCCAGCAGGCGGACGACGGGCGCGCCGTTCTTCCTGAGGTACGCGAGGTAGTCGTGCTCTTCGCGCAACCCTGTGATCGAGCGCACCGAGCTGTGGTGGCGCTTGACGAACACCGACCCGCCACGTGCCGTCTCGACCAGACCTGCGGCGGAAAGCGGTCGCGGCGAGCGCCAGATCAGAGCCCTGGCGCCGCCGGCCTCCGGAACTCGGCGCAGCGCGGCGTCGGCCTCCGCGACGGTCAGCGGCGGCCAGTGCGGGACGACGCTCGTCGTACCAAGACCGTGCACGAGATGAGAGATCGACATCAGTGTGCTTCCGCCGGGTCGCCCGCAGCGCCCGGGCCGCCCGGATCGCCTGAAGTGCGGCCCCGGCCGGCGCCGCTTGGCCGCGTTTCGGCCGGGGGCAGGCCGAGCGCGGTCAGCACGTCCTGCTCAAGCTTGCCGAACTTGGGGAGCAGGAAGGTCTGCGTGGTGCGCGGTCGCGGCAGATCGACCTCGACGCGCGCCGCGAGTCGCGCCGGGCGCGGCGAGAGCACGTGCACGCTGTCGGCGAGGAACACCGCCTCGCGGATGTCGTGCGTCACCAGCAGCGCGGTCCACGCGTGCCGCTGCCAGGTCTCGGCCAGCCACAGCTGCATCTGCGTGCGCGTGAGCGAGTCGAGCGCGCCGAACGGCTCGTCGAGCAGCAACACGTGCCGCCCCATCGCGACGGTGCGCAGCAGCGCGGCCCGCTGCCGCATGCCGCCGGACAGCTGACCGGGGTACGAACGCTCAAAGCCGTCGAGCCCGAACTCCGCGAACAGCGGCCGGACCGCGGCGCGTGCCGTGCGCCGCGGCGTGCCCTGGACCTCCAGGCCGAGCGCGGCGTTGTCCTCGATCGTGCGCCACGGAAACAGCAGGTCCTTCTGCGGCATATAAGCGACCTGATGACGGTCGCCGGTCGCCGCCGCCGCGTCGATGCGCACCTCGCCGCGGGTCGGGCGGTCGAGCCCCGCGACGATGTTGAAGAGCGTGGACTTGCCGCAGCCGCTCGGGCCGATGATCGCGGTGAACTCGCCCGGCCGCACCGCGAGGTCGAGGCCGTCCAGCACGCGCAGCGGGTCACGGCCGGGCCGGGCGAACTGCTGGGTGAGGCCCCTGACTTCGAGCCGGTAGCCGGGCCGGGTCACGCGGCGTCGTCCTTCGCCGCGAACCGGCGCCACGGCGTCACCAGCCGCTCCAGCAGGTACGTGGAGGCGAACAGCAGCACGCTGAACAGCGCGATGACCAGAATCGAGGCGAAGACCAGATCCGTGCGGAACACCTGCTGCATCTGCTGCATGTAGATGCCCAGGCCGTCGACCGCGCCGGCGTATTCGGCGAAGACCGCGCCGCCGATCGCGTACGTGATCGAGACGCGCAGCCCGGCGAAGAAGAACGGCAGCGCGCCGGGCACCCGGACCTTCACGAAGGCCTGCCACCGGCTCGCCCCCATCGAGCGCAGCAGCCGCATGGCGTCCCCGTCGGCGGTGGCGAAGCCCTCGGCCAGCGACGCGGTCAGCGGGAAGAAGGTGGCCAGCGCCACCAGCAGCACCTTCGGCAGCAGGTAGAACCCGAACACCACCACGAACAGCGGTGCGATCGCCACGATCGGCACCGTCTGCGAGGCCACCAGCAGCGGGTAGAGCGCCCGCCGGGCCGCGGCGCAGAAGTCCATCGCCGTCGCGATCAGCCAGGACAGCGCGAACGAGACCCCGAAACCGATCGCGGTCTCCTCCAGCGTGGGCACGGTGTTCTGCCACAGCGCCGCCCGCTGCTCCCATCCCGCCGAGACGACCTGCGACGGCGTGGGCAGCACCTGCGGATCGCGCACGCCGAACTGCCCGGCCACCTGCCAGCCGCCGATCAGCGCGGCGGCGAGCAGCAGCGGCGGCCAGAGCGCACGCGACACGGCGAGGACCTTCGCGGTGATGTTCACGGTGCGGCCGGGTTCAGCGCTGCGGGGTTCATGGCATGCCGGAGTCGGTACTCATGGATGAGCTGGGCTGGCCGGCAGCCGGGCTTGCGGTCGGCAGATAGGCGTTCGTGTACAGGGTCGAGACGTCCGGCTCGGCGGTCGACTTCTTGCCCGAGGCGTCGGCGAGGATCCCGTTGGCGTACAGGAAGTCGGTCAGCGCCTTCCACCGCGCCTCGCTCTGCACGCCGATCTGACCGTTCGAATCCTGGTAGTACTGCGCCGCCTCAAGCGCGGCGCTCTGCTCCACCAGTTCCCGCTGCGCGCCGAGCACCGACTGGTTCGCCTGGATCAGCAGGTTCGCTGCCTGCGCCGGGTGCGCGGTCGCGTACTGATAGCCCTTCAGCACCGCGGCCAGGAACTTGCGCGCGGTGTCCGGATGCGCGTTGAGGTACTGGTGCGAGGTCGCGATCAGCGCCGAGTAGATCGCCGGGAATCCGTATACGGACAGGTCGAACGTGTTCAGCGACTTGCCGACCAGCTTGGCCTGGATGACCTCCCAGGTCGGCTCGGGAAGCGCGAAGTCCGCCTGGCCAGCGTAGAGCGCCTGGTACGCGTCCGTGTTGAGCGTGACGTCCTTGAACGAGCCGGTGCCGCCGGCCTGCTTGATCACGTACTTGAGCATCGGCACTTCGAGCGGTGAGCCGTAGCCGGCGTAGGTCCTGCCGTCGAGCTGTTTGGGCGAGCTGATCCCGCTGTCCGCCCGCACGCCGATCACCACGTCGGTCTTCTGGGTGATCGCGAAGACCGAGGTGAGGTCGCCGCCGGTGGCCACCGCCTCGGTCAGCCCGTCCTGGTAGGAGATCCCGAAGTCGGCCCTGTGCGTCGAGACCAGCGTCTCCGGCGCGGTCGAGCCGTACGGCACGATCTTCAGGTCGATCCCGGCGGCCTTGAAGTAGCCGAGCTGCTGGGCGACGAAGATGCCGGTGTGGTTGGTGTTGGGCGTCCAGTCCAGGGCGAGGGTCACCGTGACCGGCGCCGCGCCCGGACCGCCGCCCGCGCCGGGCGCCGCCGCCGAGGACGGCGCTGACGAGGAGCATGCCGCCGCGGCGCCGAGCGTTGCGGTCAGGGCGGACGTGAGCACGATGCGAGAAGCTGTGCGGCGCATGCTGCTGGCCTTCATCTGTTTTGGGGAACTACCGGACGCGCGCGCTGCCGCTCGGCGGTGACACGGCGGCGCGGCGTACCGTGTCGAGCCGGTGCCGACCCGTGTGCTGAGCGAGGCCGGCTGTGGCTGATCCAGCTTCGATCATCATATCGCGTACACACCCGGGGTCCGTATTTCGGACGAGTCAGATTGTGCTGCGGGCGTCGTCTTCGCACCGACACCCTGCGGGTCGGCTGTTTCATCCCCGAATTGCCGGGTATCGGCGACCCCTGGTGGGTCCGATTCTGTTATGGCGTACGACAATCGGATAGATGTACCAGATGGGCGGCGAAGGTTGACAGCCTCAGCCGCGACCAACAAGGGGGAAACAAGCATGGCTGCGGACAACGACAGCTCGCGAAGTACCGTCGCCGGCCACAGCGCGGCGGCGGACAGTCCGGTGACCTCTACCACGCCGGTCACCAACAGCGTGGTCAGCAACAGCATCGGGTGGATCGGCACCGGCCACATGGGTACCGCGCTGGTGACCCGGCTGCTGGGCGCCGGGCAGCACGTGACGGTGTGCAACCGCACCAGGGTGAAGGCCGAGGAACTGGCCCCGCTCGGTGCCACCGTGGTGGACGGCCCGGCCGACCTGGCCGACTGCCGTATCGTCTTCATCACCGTGGACACCCCGGCCAGCCTGGTCACCGTGGCGACCGCGCTGTTCGGCGGTTCGAGCGGCCCGCGCACCGTGGTGGACTGTTCCACGGTCGACGCCCCGGCCGCGCGCACCCTGCGCGAACTGGCCGCCAAGACGGACACGGCGGTGCTGGCCGCTCCGATCAGCGGCAACGCCGGTGCCGTGACCGGCGGCACCGCCTCGTTCTGCGTGTCGGGCCCGCAGGACGCCTACCAGCAGGTTCTGCCCCTGCTTGAGATACTCGGACGCTCCGTCAGCTACGTCGGGGAGGGCGACGCGGCGCGCGTGGTAAAGCTCTGCCACAACATCCTGCTCGGCGTCATGACGCAGACCCTTGCCGAGGTGACGACGCTCGCCGCGCGCTACGGCGTCACCCGCACGGCGCTGATGCAGTTCCTCAACGGCTCGGTCCTCGCCTCGGACTTCACCAGGTACAAGACCCCGGCGATGCTCTCGCTGGACTTCGCGCCCACCTTCACCATGGAGCTGCTGCGCAAGGACTTCGACCTCGGACTCGCCGCCGCCCGGGTGATGGAGACCCCGATGCCCGTGTCCGGCGCCGCGTATCAGCGCATCCAGGAGGCGGTGACCTCGGGTTTCCGTGAGGCGGACTTCGCCGCGCTGCTCGAACTTCAGGCACACGCCGCGGGCTTCGAACTGCGGCCGGAGGGCGGCGCCACGCACTGACAGGCCCTTACCACGCATCCGGGTCGCCCGCCCCGGAAGGCCGGCGGCGGGAAACCCGGATGCGGGCGGCGCCGAGCCGGTGCCAGACTGCGGTATGGCTTGGCGAACTACTGCTGACATCGCCGCCTTCGACGAGGCCGCGGGCGCCTTCGTCGCGGCGGAGCCCACCCGCAACACGTTGCTGCTCTCGATCCCCAGCGTCCTGCGCCAGCGCGGGCCGCTCGCCTTCGGCAACGAGCCGCCCCGCTTCGGCTGGTACGAGGACGTGGACGGCAAGGTCGGCGCGGCCCTCGTGCAGACGCCGCCGCACCCGGCGCTGCTCTCCGAACTGCCGGACGGCGCCGCGGCCCCGTTGGTCGACGCGCTGCTCGCCGCGAACTGGCGGCTGTCAGGTGTGAACGCGCCCTCGGCCACGGCCGACGCGGTCGCCGCCGTTTGGTGCGCCGCTACCGGAACGTCGGCGAAGGTACGGATGCGCAACCGGCTCTACCTGCTCGGCGAGCTGGTCGAGCCGACGCCCGCGCCGCGCGGCACGTCCCGCCTGGCCACCGCCGCCGACCTCGACCTGGCGTCGGCCTGGTACGCGCATTTCGCACAGGAGGTCGGCGACCCGGTGCTCAACGCGCAGCGCGTCGTCGGCGACCGCGTCGAGAACGGCACCCTGCTGTTGTGGGAGGCCGACGGCGCCCCGGTCTCCATGGCCGGTATCAGCCTTCTGCTGGAGGGCGGCGGCATGCGGGTCGGTCCGGTTTACACGCCCCCGGGCCTGCGTCGCCGCGGATACGCGGCAGCCGCCACGGCTGCGGCCTGCCGGCTCGCGTTCGACCGCGGCGCCCGCGAGGTCTCGCTGTTCACCGACCTGGCCAACCCGACGAGCAACGCGCTCTACCGGCGGCTGGGCTTCCGGCAGGTCGAAGACCGCGTGGTGATCGACTTCATCGGGCGATGAACCGGTTCCGCGCGGCCGACGCGTTCGTACGGTCCACGGGTGCCACCGGCTGCTCATGTTGCTGTTCGGGCGTCCGGCGCAGCATGATGTGATCGGATCTCTGCCGGCCGACGAAGGGGTTGATCCGTGCGCGCCGCGCTGTTCATCACCTGCCTGAACGACGCGCTGTTCCCCGACGCCGGAAAGGCGACGGTCGGGCTGCTTGAGCGGCTCGGCGTCACCGTGGACTTCCCGATGGCGCAGACCTGTTGCGGCCAGATGCATTACAACACCGGATATCAGCGCGATGCCGAGCCGCTGGCCCGCAACTTCGCCGAGGTCTTCGGCGGGTACGAGTACGTGGTCGCCCCTTCGGGTTCCTGCGCGGCGATGGTCCGCGACATTCATCCGAGGATTGTCCGGGATGTGGCCATCCCGAAGGTGTACGAGCTGTCCGAGTTCCTGATCGACGTCCTCGAAGTCGAGGACGTGGGCGCGTACTTTCCGCACCGGGTCGTGTATCACCCGACGTGTCACTCACTGCGGCTGCTGAACGTCGGCGACCGGCCGACCAGACTGCTGCGCGCGGTGGCGGGCCTCGAACTGGAGGAACTGCCGGGGGCGCAGGAGTGCTGCGGCTTCGGCGGCACCTTCTCGGTGAAGAATCCGGACGTCTCGGCGGCGATGGGCGCGGACAAGGTGGCCAACGCGGTGAGCAGCGCGGCGGAGTATCTGGTGGCCGCGGACAACTCGTGCCTGATGCACATCGGCGGGATCGCCCGGCGTTCGCAGGCCCCGATCAAGACGATCCACCTGGCCGAAGTGCTCGCCGCGACGCGCGCCGGTTGATCCGGGCCGATGGACGGGGCCAGACGGGTCGTCAGTGCTCGCGAACGGCGGCGACGGCCCTCACGAACTGCTGCGCCGGGCGCTCGCCCACCGGACGCAGGATCACCGTGTCGATCCCGGCCTGCCACAGCGACCGGACGCGTGCGGCGACGTCCGCCGGGCTGCCCGAGACCGTGAAGACGTCCTGCGGCGCGATGCCGAGCAGCTCGGAGTAGTCGGCGACGATCGGCGCCAAGGCCGCGCGTGCCTTCTCTGTGTCCTCGTCGATGCACAGATGAGTGAAGATCAGCAGCATGTGCGGCTTTTCGCCGGCCACGCCCGCGCCGGTGTCCGCGTCCGCGCGGCCCTTCTCGATCAGGGCACGGATGCCGAGCACCTCATCCGGACCGCGTCCCTCGACGATCAGCGTGCCGTCCGCCACACGGCCGGACAGCTCCAGCGACCGCGGGCCGATGACGCCGGCGATCACCGGCGGCACCTCACGCGGTGGATGCACCAGCCGCACGCCGTCGAGGTGGACGACCCGGCCGTGCAGCGTCACCTCCTCGCCGCGCAGCAGCGCCCGCACCGCGTCCATGGTCTCCTTCAACAGCGCCAGACGGTGCGGCGTGCCCGCCCCGACCTGCTCCATCCACTCCGGCACGCCGTGCCCGATCCCGGCGACGAGGCGACCCGGATGGATGCGGGCCAGCGCCGCGAGCTCCATGGCGAGCAGCGCCGGATTGCGCAGCGGCGCGGGCGTGATCCCGATGCCGACGCGCAGCATCCGCGTCGCGGCCAGGGCGGTGGCGGCCGAGGCGATCGAGCCGGCCCACCGCAGGTCCTCGACCAGCCACAGGTCGTCGGCGCCGCCCGCCTCGACCTCGCGCGCGAAGTCGGCGAGGCCCTCCGGCGGCAGGTCGCGGTCGTACATGACGCCGATCCGGCGCGGCGCCGTAGAGGTCTCGCCATCCGAAGTCTCGATCACGACGCCATGCTACTGAGGCGCAGTGACACCGATCCGTCGCCGCCCGGGCCGGCTACTTCTTCTTCCGCTTCCTGGTGGTGCCGCGCGCGGCGATGATCGAGCCGACGCCGATGGCCGTGAGCAGGTGCCCGTTGTGCCCGATCCCGCCGAACGTCGACCGCACGAGCCTGAGCGGGACGACCTGCACCACCGCGAGCGCCACCGTGACCACGAACGCGCCGCCGAACACGATCAGGGCCGTGACGGCGCGCCGGTCGGTGCGCACGACCGTGCTCGCGAACGTGCCGACGCTGCGTCGGGCGATGAACATGATCCACGCGAGCCCGCCGAGCATCGCGAGCGCGACCGCGGCCCCGAGCACGCGCAGCTGTGCGGCGCTGGTGAGGTCGGAGACGACCAGCACCAGGAACGTCGCCGCGTACGCCGCTCCGCACAGGCGGCGCAGCAGCAGCACGATCGTGTTCGCCAGGTTCTCCCGGGCCAGCTTCTGTTGCGGATTGTGCCGCAGCGAGGTGCGGAAACCGGCCAGCGCCCGTGCCCAGCTGCCGTTCGCCCGGTCCAGCACCGCGATGTTGTTGTGCGCGGTGGCGAGGTTCGGATTGATGCTCAGCGCGTGCAGGTAGGCCGCGCGGGCCTCCTCGGACCGGCCGAGCTGCTTGACCACGACGCCGTAGAGCACGTGCACGTCGGCCTCGTTGGGCGCCAGTTCCCGGGCGCGCTGTGCCGGGGGCAGCGCGGCGTGCGGGTCGCTGTGCCGCAGGCACTCGGCCAGCAGCCAGTGGCAGCGCCACTCCTCCGGGGCCAGCCGCAGCGCCTCCCGCGCCTCGGCCGTCGCCGCCGGGCGATCGCCCGCCGCGTTGTACGCGTTGGCCAGGATCCGGTGACCGTGCTCCGAGCCGGGATCGGCCGCGACCGCGGCCTTCGCCGTCTCGATCGCCTGGCCCATCTCCCCGGTCGCGTGATGGCAGCGGGCCAGCAGCCGCAACGCGAAGGCGTTGCCGGGATCCGCCGCCAGCACCACGCCGAGCCGGGTGCGTGCCTCGCCCGGACGGCCGAGGTCGAGCAGCGTGGAGGCGCGGATGAGCTCGTCCCGCGTGTCCGGGCCGGTCACAGCAGTTTGCGCTTCTTGAGGTAATCCAGCAGGTCGTCGTAGGCACCGGCCTCGTTGGCGAACATCGCCACGTTGCGCGCCGACTCAAGCCACGGCCCGATCGACGGGCGCACCTCGCCCAGCGCGGCCTCGATGTCCCGCATCTCGATCATCCGGACGTTGCCCGTGACGGCCGAGTCCAGCAGCGCCCGCTCCGCCGCAGTCTCGCAGACGTGCGCCAAGTCCGCGCCGGAGTAGCCCTCGGTCCGCTTCGCCGTCGCACCGAGGTCGATCTTCGCCACCGGGCGGCCCTTGAGATGGTGACGCAGGATCGCCTCGCGCGCCTGCTGGTCGGGCGGCAGCACCAGCACCGTGCGGTCCAGCCGCCCCGGCCGGCGCAGCGCCACGTCCACGTCCCACGGCGCGTTGGTCGCCGCGAGCACGAAGACCCCGTCGTTCTGCGCGCCGACGCCGTCGAGCTCGGCCAGCAGTTGGTTGACGGTCCCGCGCATCGAGTTGGACCGCAGCTGGCTGCGGCGCTGGCCGAGCGCGTCCACCTCGTCGAGGAACAGCACACAGGGCGCGTTGCGCCGGGCGGTGGCGAAGATCTCGCTGAGGTTGCGCTCGCTCTGCCCGATGTACATGTCGAGCACGTCCGCGAGCGTCACCGAGAAGAAGGCCGCGCCGAGCTCGCCCGCGATCGCGCGGGCCAGGAAGGTCTTGCCGCAGCCGGGCGGCCCGTAGAGCAGCAGCCCGCCCTTGAGCGACTTGCCGTACAGCTTGCGCAGCTCGGGGTTGCGCATCGGTGCCAGGAACGCGGCCTCAAGCCGCTTCTTCACCTGCGCCATGCCGCCGACGTCGGCCAGCCGCACCGTGCTGGACTCCACGTCGAAGGCCGGCTCGGTCAGCTCCTCGTCGCCGTCGACGAACATCGGCGGCAGCGCCTCGCCGAGGTCGCGGGCCGCCGCGTCCCAGTCGAAGCCCTCGAAGTCCGGTTCGCCGAAGCCGCCGGTAGGGGGAGCGCCAGGCGCCGGGGGTATCGCGTCCGGCAGCGAATCCGGGGAGACGGACGGGCCGGGTATCGGCGCGGCCTGAGGCGTGGCGCCGGGCGCGGGGGAGGAGCCGCCGACTGCGCGCTGCATCAGCGCGAGGGCGGCCGTGGAAGTCGGCTCGGCGGCGAGCACCAGCCCGAGGTGGCTGATCGCCTCGGCCGTCGCTCCGGCATCGAGCAGCAGACCGGCGAGGTGCAGGCGCAGCGGCACGTCCCGCGGGGCGGCTTCCACCGCCTTGCGCAGGCTGTCGATGAGCGGCGAACCGTCCACGGCGTCCTCCCCGATGCGATCCCGGCTCGAAGCCGGGGGCACCAGTGTATGGGCGCGGTCTGTCTGTTGACGGTGCCACCAGGATCTTCGATCCCGGCACGTGTCTGGACGTCACGCGGCGGCCACGGTGTGTCGTGCTCTTTGTCAGCCCTCGAAGCGCATCTCGATCAACAGCGCCGTCTCGTCGAGGTTGTATGGGGTGCGTACGCCGGTGTCCGCGAAGCCGTAGCGGCGGTAGAAGGCGTGTGCCCGCTCGTTGCGCTCGTGCACCGACAACGTGATCACGTCCGCGCCACCGGCCTCCCGTGCCCACGCGATCGCCGCGTCGAACAACAGCGAGGCGACGCCGGGTTGATCAACACTGTGCCGATCAACGCCGCGCCGCGCGCCGCGCTGCCCCGGCGTCACGTAAACGCCGTAGATCACCAGCTCGCGGCCGTCGGTCAGGACCGAGTCCGCCTTCGTGAAGGTTCCGGTGGTGCCGACGATCCGCCCGCTCGGGTCGAAGGCCGCGAACAGTGCCGTGTGCGCGGCTTCGGCGTCGCGCCGCGCCCGCTCGCGCCAGTCGTCGTCAGGCTTTGCGAGCGCGTCCTCGTAGCGCTCGCCGAAGCCGATCGGCGTGTCCTTGAGCGCTTCCAACCGGATGTCCCGCAGCGCCCGCCACTCGTCCGCGCGGACTCTGCGGACTTCCCAGCCGCTGTGATCACTGCTTTCCATACCCGCGATCATGCTGGATCGCGGGTGGCGGCCTCCAGCGGTTTTCTGCGATCCGCCGCGCCGAGTTCTGCCAATATGTCTGTGCACGGCGCGTGCACAGGACGAGGACCAGTCAACAGGCGGGCAGGGCGGAAGACGATGACGGTGCCGATCAACCAGCGGATCGCGGAAGAGCTGGGTGTGCGCGAGCGCCAGGTCACGGCGGCGGTGGAGCTGCTGGACGGCGGGGCGACCGTCCCGTTCATCGCCCGGTACCGCAAGGAGGCCACCGAGGCGCTGGACGACACGCAGCTGCGCAACCTGGAGGAGCGGCTGCGCTACCTGCGCGAGCTGGAGGAGCGCCGCGCCGCGATCCTGGAGTCGATCCGCAGCCAGGGCAAGCTCGACGAGGCGCTGGAGGCGCAGATCAACGCCGCGGACTCCAAGGCCCGGCTTGAGGACATCTACCTGCCGTTCAAGCCGAAGCGGCGCACCAAGGCGCAGATCGCCCGCGAGGCGGGGCTCGAACCCCTGGCCGACCTGCTGCTGGCCGACCCGTCGCAGGACCCGCAGACCGCCGCGGCCGCGTACGTGGACGCGGACCGCGGCGTGGCCGACGCCGCGGCGGCGCTCGACGGTGCCCGCTCGATCCTGGTCGAGCGCTTCGCCGAGGACGCGGACCTGATCGGCGAACTGCGCGAGCGGATGTGGGAGCGCGGCCGGGTCGTCTCCAGCGTGCGGGACGGCAAGCAGGACGCCGGGGCGAAGTTCTCCGACTACTTCGAGTTCGCCGAGCCGTTCACCACGCTGCCCTCGCACCGGGTGCTGGCCCTGCTGCGCGGCGAGAAGGAAGAGGTGCTCGACCTCGTCTTCGAGCCCGAAGAGGCCGGACCGGAGGCCGCGGCGGCTCAAAGCGCCACGGTCCGCACCGGTTACGAGGTGCGCATCGCCGCCCGCTACGACGTCGCGGACCAGGGCCGCCCCGCCGACCACTGGCTGCTGGACACGGTGCGCTGGGCCTGGCGCACCCGCATCCTGATCAAGCTCGGCGTCGACCTGCGGATGCGGCTGTGTCAGGCGGCCGAGGACGAGGCGGTGCGCGTGTTCGCCGCCAATCTGCGCGACCTGCTGCTCGCCGCACCGGCCGGCACCCGCGCCACGATGGGCCTTGACCCCGGCTACCGCACCGGAGTCAAGGTCGCCGTGGTCGACGACACCGGCAAGGTCGTGGCCACCACCGCGATCTACCCGCACGTGCCGCAGCAGCGCTGGGACGAGTCGATCGCCGTGCTCGCGAAGCTGGCCGCGGCGCACCACGTCGACCTGGTCGCCATCGGCAACGGCACCGCCTCGCGGGAGACGGACAAGCTGGCCCTCGATCTGATCGCCCGCCACCCCGACCTGCGGCTGACCAAGGTGCTTGTCTCCGAGGCCGGCGCGTCGGTCTACTCGGCCTCCGCCTACGCCGCGCGGGAGCTGCCCGAGCTCGACGTCTCGCTGCGCGGCGCCGTCTCCATCGCGCGCCGGCTCCAGGACCCGCTGGCCGAGCTGGTGAAGATCGACCCGAAGTCGATCGGCGTCGGCCAGTACCAGCACGACATCTCCGAGTTCAAGCTCTCCCGCTCGCTGGACGCCGTCGTCGAGGACTGTGTCAACGGCGTCGGCGTGGACGTCAACACCGCCTCGGTGCCGCTGCTGGCCCGCGTCTCAGGCATCGGCGACAGCCTGGCCGAGAACATCGTGGCGCACCGCGACGCCAACGGCCCGTTCCGCACCCGCGGCGCGCTCAAGAGCGTGTCCCGCCTCGGCCCCAAGGCCTTCGAGCAGTGCGCGGGCTTCCTGCGCATCCCCGGCGGCGACGATCCGCTGGACGCCTCCAGCGTGCACCCGGAGTCCTATCCGGTGATCCGCAGGATCCTGACCTCGACCAAGCAGGAGATCAGGAGCCTGATCGGCAACGCGACCGCGCTGCGCGCGCTGAGGCCCGCCGACTACGTCGACGACACCTTCGGGCTGCCGACCGTCACCGACATCCTGCGCGAGCTGGAGAAGCCGGGCCGCGACCCGCGCCCCGCGTTCCGCACCGCCGCCTTCAAGGAGGGCGTGGAGAAGCCCTCGGACCTGCAACCCGGCATGCTGCTCGAAGGCGTGGTGACGAACGTCGCGGCCTTCGGGGCGTTCGTGGACGTCGGCGTGCACCAGGACGGGCTCGTGCACGTCTCGGCAATGTCGCGCAGTTTCGTCAAGGACCCGCGCGAGGTGGTCAAGCCCGGCGACGTGGTGCGTGTCAAGGTGCTGGACGTGGACCTGCCGCGGCAGCGCATCTCGCTCACCCTGCGCCTCGACGACGAGCCGCAGCGTTCGCGCGGCGGCCAGAACCGTGCCGAGCAGGGTCGCGGCGAGCGCAACCGCGCAGATCAGAACCGTGATCGCGACGCGCGCGGCCAGGGTGAGCGGCAGCGCGGCGATCGCGGCCGCGGCGCCGGGACTTCCGGCGGATCGGCCGATACCGCACTTGCTGATGCGCTACGGCGCGCCGGTTTGGTTAAATAAGCAACCACGGGCACGAAATCGTAACCACCCGGCAGCACTGTGTATCAGGAAGCGGGGGTACCAACCAAGGGTGACCGATTGGAGGACGCCGGGTCCGGACCGGCCGACGGATCCGCGCGACGAACTCGTTCAGGCCTTGCTGGGGCTGCGCTGGGCGCTGCCCCGGACGGATGCCGACGCCCGCGTCGCCCTCGATCAGCTCTCGACGGTGGCCTCCCGGGTCTCGCAACTGGCCGGGGAGCAGTCCGGCGACGAGACTCCGTGGGACGGTCAGGTCCAGGCGCTGCTCGCGCAGGCGGGCTTCGCGCTGGACTGGTGGCGCCCCGTGCTCGACGACGTGGATCTGGACTGGACGCTGAACCACCAGGCGCACCTGTCCGCCGACCTGGCCCGAATAGCCTCGGCCGGCGCGCGCATCCTCGACCAGTTCGCGCCCGCGGTGCCCAACCCGGCGGCCGCCCCGCCCAGCGCGGTGACCGAGGGGCCGCCGCAGCATACGCATGCTCCGCGGGTCGCCGCCGCGTTCGGCTCGGTGCCCGCGACGGCGATCGTCGACCCGCTGGCCAACTCCGGCCGGCACCGCAGGCCGGCCTACGAGTTCGAGTCCTTCGACGCGCCGGGCGCCGGGCCGCAGGCGCCGGTCGAGCACGAACTCCCGTCGAACCAGCCGGGCCCCACGTTCACCCCGCCCGCGCACGTCCCGCCGCAGCACCAGGCTCCGCCGCAGCTGCCGGACGACCTCGAACCCGAACTTGAGCAGCTGTTCCGGCCGCAGGAGCCGCCTCGCGCGGCCACCGGGCCGACTTCGTCGCCGCTCTTCGGTCCGCCCTCCGCCTACGCCGCGTCAGGCGTCGGCGCCGGGCCCGGCATCCCGAAGAGCACGCCGCCGCGCGGGGAGCCCCTTCCCGGCAACCCGCCGCCTCCGGCGTTCTCCCGCCCGATCGTCTGGGGCAAGGACGACGACCGGCTTGAGGACGAGGACGACTACGCACCGATCGTGCGCGGTGAGCGGCGCGGCCCACACGCTGGCATGGTCATCCAGGCGGTCGGCATCCTCGGCGCGGTCGCCGCGTTGTCCTGGTGGGCCGCCACCAGCCTGCACCTCGGCTCCAACTCGGCGGGCAACCCGGCCGCGGCCCCGCCACCGAGTGCCTCGCACGCCGCACATGCCCCCGGAACCGGCGCGGGTGCCTCGAATTCGGCTGAGGCCCACCCGGCGACCTCCGCGCCCGCCGCGAAGAGCAGTCCGTCGGGCGTGACACCGGTCACCACGCCGCCGACCCAGCCCCCGCCCCCGAACGCGGCCGACGTGACCGCGCTTCAGGTCCAACTGCTCGGCGGCAGCCCGACCGTGCACCAGATCGGCATGATCCTCGCGGTGAACACCTCCGGCACCGGTCAGGTCACCGTCAGCGTGGACTACTACGGAACGAAGGACGGTAAGCGGACCGGCGAGCGCACGGCGTCGTGGACGCTCAGCGGGAAGACCGCGTACTCCATCGGCAACTCGATCCCGACCGACTCCTACTGCGGTGAGGTGTTCACGCTCAAGGCGACCTCCGGCGACGCCACCTCGACGCAGAGCACGAACCCGGGCTGCTGACGGCGATCACCGTCCCTCAATAGCCGCCGCCCTCGACGGTCACCGTGCGGAAGCCGTCATCGACGACGGCGCCGCCGACCTCGACCCATCCCGCCGCCGCGGCGGGCCGGGTGTGGATGACCGAGCCGCGTCCCTGCCGGATCGTCAGCGGCCTGCCGAGCCGGCCCGTGAGGTGGATCGCCCCCGAGCCGGTCGCCTCGTCCTCGGGGATGCCGAAGTCCCGGCAGAACGTGCGGGCACGGACGATCCCGGCCGCCTCGTCGATCCACGCCCAGAACTCGTGACGGCCCCGCTGCGCCAGCGGATCCGACTGCGCGGCGTCCGGGTCCGGCGTCACGGCCAGCGCGTCGATCTGCGCGGGCTCGTGCAGCTGCACGAACTCCCACGGCTGCGCCTCCGCGATCGCGCCGCGGATCCAGGCCAGGCCGTCCGCCGACCACGCGGCCACGGGTGAGGCCAGGCGCGGCCGCACCGCCTCGGGCACCTTCCCGGCCCGCTGGCCGAGCACCCACGCGGTGCCGACCGTCGGGTGCCCGGCCAGTTTCACCTCGGCCGTGGGCGTGAAGATCCGGAACGCGGCCCGCTCCTCGTCGTCCACGAACACCGTCTCGCTGAACCCGAGCTGCGCGGTCAGCCGCACCCCGAGCCCGGTCGGCAGGCCGGCGGCGTCGAACACGACGCCGAGCGCGTTGCCGTGGCCGCCGTCCGGATCGGTGAAGACCCGCAGGATCTGAACGTCGAGCGCCGTGGTCATGACGAACACAGTACCTACCGATCACCGCCGCGCCACCGTGCGTGGCGTAATTCCATTGCGCGATCACGTGGCCCGTCATAGCGTGATCGCCACACCGAAAGGAGGTGATCCTGAGTTGAGTAACGCCAGGACGCGTGAGGTGGCTGTCCGCTAGCCGCCCGGCCCGCGACGGAGCCTCCGGCCGGTGGCCGGTCTCCCCCGACAGGATTCGGGCGGCGGGCGAATTCAAGCAGTCACCCGGCCCGCAGGCTCACCGGCATCGTCCCCGGTGCCCGGCCGGAGCAGACTCCGGGCTCGTCGTCGTCGCGACGCCGAGCCCGGGAGCTCCGGCAGGGAAGCAGTCTGCGGGCCGTCTGCGTCCAGGGGGTGTGCCTCATGGTACGAACAGCGGGTACTGTGGTCCCGCATACAGTCCTTGTTGTCGAGGAGGCAACGCCCTGCACGCGCATGAGCTCGACCCGCAGCGCCCGAACCCGGCCCGGATGTACGACTACTTCCTGGGCGGCTTCCACAACTTCGAGGCCGACCGCGAGGCCGCCGAGGCGGCCGAGGCGGCGTTCCCCGGTGTGCGGGCCTCGGCGCGGGCCAACCGCGACTTCCTGCGCCGCGCCGTACGGTACATGGTCGCGCAGGGCGTCGATCAGTTCCTCGACCTGGGTTCCGGGGTGCCCACCGCAGGCAACGTGCACGAGATCGCGCAAGCCGCGAACCCGGGTGCGCACGTCGTGTACGTGGACGCCGAGCCGGTCGCCGTGCACGCCAGCGAAGCGCTGCTCGCCGACAACCCCGGCGCCGACATTGTGCACGCCGACATCAGGCACGCCGACGCGGTGCTCAGCGCGCGGCAGGTCGAGGCGCTGCTGGACCTGAACCGGCCGCTCGGCCTGATCATGGCCTCGGTGCTGCCGTACATCCCGGAGGACGACGACCCGGACCGGCTGGTGGCCCGGTACCGCGCGGCGCTGCCCTCCGGCAGCTACCTGACGATCTCGCACGGCAGCGTGGAGGACTTCGACGACACCGAGACCGACTCGGTCTACAAGGTCTACAACTCCTCCACCAGTCCGATCACCTCCCGCAGCCGGGAGCGGATCACCTCCTGGTTCGACGGCCTCGAACTGGTCGAGCCCGGCGTGGTGGTCGTCACCGGGTGGCATCCGGAGTCCGGTGACACGCCGGTGAAGCTGCGGCTGCCGCACTACGGCGGGCTCGCCCGCATCCCCTGACCGTATCAGCCGCGCCGAGGCGGGCTGATCCGGGCTGGGCCCGGCGCGTTGCGCCCCGCGGGTGCACTGCGCTGCGCCGTACGTGAGTTTCTGCGGATGGGGCACGCACAGGCGGGTAGGCCAGTATTCATGGCCACCGAAATCCGCGAGATCGAATGGAAGTACGATGCGGCCCCTGGGGCGCCGCTGCCCGATCTGACCGGCCTGCCGCAGGTCGACACCCAGTCGGAGCCCGACGAGCAGATCCTGGAGGCGACGTACTACGACACCGACGCCCTCGACCTGGCGCGGGTCGGCATCACCATGCGCCGGCGGCTCGGTGGCGACGACGCGGGTTGGCACGTGAAGCTGCCGGAAGGCTCCGGCAGTCGCGCGGAGCTGCGGCTGCCGCCTGATGAGCAGATACCGGGCGAGTTCACCACGCTGTTGACCGCGCGGCTGCGCGGGCGTCCGGTGCGGCCTGTCGCGCGGATCACCACGACCCGGCAGAGCAGCAGGCTGCGCGACCGGGGCGGCGTGGCGCTGGCCGAGGTGGTCGTCGACCAGGTGGTCGCGCAGACCATGATCGGTGAGCCCGCAGTGCGGGTCAGCTGGAACGAGGTCGAGGTGGAACTCGCCGACGGCGGCGGCGACGGCGGGCTGCGACTGCTGAAGGCGGCCGACCGGCGGCTGCGTCGCAGTGGCCTGCGCCGCTCGCGGCACGCATCCAAACTGGAGGCCGTGCTTTCCGACCGGCTCCCCGCCACGGCCGTCGAGCGGGAGCCGACCGGCTCGTCGTCGGCGGGGGAGGTGCTGCTCGCCTATCTGCGCGGCCAGGTGGAGGCGCTGCTCTCCTGGGATCCGATGGTGCGCCGCGACCTGCCGGACTCGGTCCACCAGATGCGGGTCTGCGCCCGCCGGCTGCGCAGCGCATTGCAGACCTTCCGCGGGCTGCTGCGCCAAGAGGAGACCGAGCCGCTGATCGGCGAGCTGCGGTGGCTTGGCGAAGTGCTGGGCCGGGCTCGCGACGACGAGGTCCTGCGGGAGCACCTGACGGCCGGCCTCGACTCGCTGCCGGCCGAGCTGGCCGTGGAACCGGTACGCCGCCGTATCGACGGCCACTTCGCGCCACGCCAGGCCGAGGCCCGCGAACTGCTGCTCGAAGCGCTCGGCTCGGACCGCTACCTGGCGCTGCTGGACAGCCTCGACCGGCTGACGACCCCTGCCGCGCTGACCCTGGCCGCCGGGCGGAAGGCCGCCGCTGTCCTACCGCCGCTGGTCCAGCGCGTCTTCCGGCGCACGCGCCGCCGTATGGACGACGCGCACGCTGCCCCGGAAGGTGAGCCGCAGGACATCGCGTTGCACGAGGCGCGCAAGGCCGCCAAGCGGGCGCGTTACGCCGTCGAGACTGTGGCTCCTGCGGTGGGGAAGGAGGCGCGGCGCACGGTGAAGGCGCTAAAGAACGTCCAGACGACGTTAGGCGACCATCAGGACACGGTGATCGCGCGTCAGGCCGTCCGTCAGCTCGCTTTCCAAGCGAACTCCTCCCGCGAGAACGCCTTCACGTACGGCCTCTTGTACGGCCGTGAAGCCGAGCGTGCGGACGAGTCGCGTGAACAAGCTCGCAAGGCCTGGAAGCAGGCGGACAACGCCCGACACACCGCCTGGATGCGTTAGCGCGTTTGGGCGGGCGCTGAAGGTCCTGGCCGGGTGCGGTTGGCCCCACGCGGTTGATCGAACACAGCGGTTGATCGAACGCAGCCGGCTGGCTGTGGTACCGGGCGCCCGCAGGCCTCCTGAGGGCGCCCCGGCGCCTTGTCCTCTGTGTGCGGATGGCCATCGCACTGGTCAGCCAAGATCTTTAGCGCACTCCCGGGCGCCGCGGGTTCTACGCCTCGGTCGGCCCGGCGGTGGTCGGCGTGGTCACGGGATCGCGCTCGCCGGTCCTCGGCGGGCTGTCGCTGTTCGTCCTCGCCGGCAGCGGCGCGCTGGCCGTGCTGCTGCTGCGAAACGCCCGGCCGCGCACCGTGATGCTGCTCGGCACCGCCTCGCTGTTCGTCGGCGTCGGCGTCACGCTGCTCGGCATGGAGGCAAAGTCCAGCCTGGTGTTCTTCGCCGGCGCGGTCGTCGCGGGCGCGGGCTTCGGCTCCGGGTTCCAGGGCACGGTCCGCACGGTCGTCCCGTTGGCCGCGCCGCACGAGCGCTCCGGACTGCTCTCGACGGTCTACGTCGCGTCCTACCTCGCCCTGGGCCTGCCGGCCGTGATCGGCGGCTTCCTCATCGTGCACGGCGGTCTGCTCCCAGCGGGGCGCGAATACGGCGTCGCCGTGATGGTCCTAGCCGCCGCGGCACTGGTCGCGGTCGCCCGCCCCGCGCGCCGCGAATCCGTCCCGAGCCGCGCCTGATTCCCGCTCGGTCCGACTACCTGGTCCGTTCCGGCACCTGATCCTCGTCGCCGGGACGGACCAGGCCGCTTTCGTACGCCACGACCACCGCCTGCGCCCGGTCGCGCAGCTGGAGCTTGGCGAGGATCCGCGCCACGTGCGTCTTCACCGTCGCCTCGCTCAACTGGAAGCGCGCCGCGAGCTCCGCGTTGCTCAGGCCCCTGCCGAGCTGTTGCAGCACCTCCAGCTCGCGCGGGGTGAGTGCGGCGAGGTCGCGGTGCGGCGTGTGCGCCCGCGTCTGCGCGTCGGGCCGCGCGAAACGCTCGACCAGCCGCCGGGTGATCGACGGCGCCAGCAGCGCGTCTCCGGATCGCACCAGGTGCACCGCGCTGACCAGGTGCTCCGGTGTCACGTCCTTGAGCAGGAAACCGCTCGCTCCGGCGTTGAGCGCTTCGTACACGTACCGGTCGAGGTCGAACGTCGTCAGGATGATGACACGTGGCCGGTGGTCCGTCTCCCGGTCGCCTGCCTCTCGGCCGCCTGTCTCTCGGTTGCGCGGCCCGGAACTGCCGATGATCCGCCGGGTCGCCTCAAGGCCGTCCAATCCGGGCATCCGGATGTCCATCAGCACCACGTCGGGACGGGTGCGCCGGGTCGCCTCGACCGCCTCAAGACCGTTCGCCACCTCGGCGCAGACTTCGATCCCGTCGGCCGCGAGGATCATCCGGAAGCCGGTGCGCACCAGCGCCTGGTCATCGGCGATCACGACTCGCAATGGAGCATCGGACGCCGTGTTTCGCCGGACCCCCGTGTTTCGCTGGAGCACCGCGTCTCGTTGGAGCGCCGCGTCTCTCTCGGCCGCTGATCCGCTCGCGGTCACTGGGCCTCCAGCGGGATGACCGCGGTGACCCGGAATCCGCCGGTCGGCCGCCGCGCCGCTTCGAGACTCCCGCCGTACACGGCCAGCCGCTCCCGCAGCCCGATCAGGCCCCTGCGGTTTCCGGCCGCGGCCGGCTCACGGGGCACGCCCCCGGTATCGGCGATCTCCAGCCGCAGCCGCTGCGCCTCATAGTCGACGGTGACCTGTGCCGACGCGCCGACCGCGTGCTTGACCGTGTTCGTCAGCGCCTCCTGCACCACCCGATAGGCGGCCAACCCGACTCCAGGCGGCAGCGGCTGCGGCGTGCCGGTGAACGTGAGGGTGACCGGCACGCCGGTCCCGCGCACCCGGCCGACCAGGGCCTCAAGCTGGTCGAGATCGGGCTGCGGTGTGAGCTTCGCCTCCCCGTCGAGCCCGCAGTCCGCGCCGTCGGCCCCACTCGCCGCGCTGGTCAGCAGGCCCATCACCTGGCGCAGCTCGGCCATCGCGGTGCGTCCGCTGGCCTCCACCGCCAGCAGTGCCTGCGTGGCCTGCTCCGGTTCGGCGTCCATGACCTTACGCGCCGCTCCGGCCTGCACCACCATCACGCTGACGTTGTGCGTGACCACGTCGTGCAGCTCCCGCGCGATCCGTGCGCGCTCCAGTTCCACCGCCTCGCGCGTCGCCCGCTCCTGGCCCGCCTCCACCGCGCGCAGCCGGGCCAGGCTGTCGGCTGCCTGCTGCTTCCAGCTGCGCATCGTGCTCGCCACCCAGGCGATCGGCAGCAGGATGAGGAACGGCCCGAGCGCATTCGGGATCTGCGGGAGGGTCGACCGTAGCGTGCTCGCCACGATCACCGCGGCCAGCATCAGGCTGCCGATCGCGGCCGTCCGGTACGGGCTGTACGCCGCCGCCGTGTACGCAGCGATGATGACGGTGAAGAACAGGACCGTCGGCGCGTTGTCGAGCCTCAGCGTCGACACGAGCACGATCCAGAACACGAGCAACGGGTACCTGCGGCGCAGTACCAGCGTCGCCGAGGCCAGCATCGCGAGCACGAGTGACGAGATCGACGCGCCGGACGACATGGCGGGGTAGACGACCATCCCGCCGTCGGGCGACGGGAACGCGACCATGCCGCGCTGCTGCTGGAGTTCGACGGAGCGCACGGCGATCGCGGCCAGCACGAAGGCGAGCGCCGCGTCGAAGTACCACATCCTCAGCGTCGGCGCGGGCAGCGGCCGGGTCGGGCGCAGCACCTCGCCCGCCTGCTGCCGCAGGCCGCCGGCCATCCGCGTGACGCCGGCCCTGATCTTCATCGCTTCATCCTCGCCACCACCGTCACCGTCACGGGGTCATTGTCGTTCGCCGGGTCGATGCGCACATCCCTCCCGCAGGTTGAGACCGTACATCCCGCGAATACATCCACGGGATGACGCGTGCGCCCATGCGTCCGGCGCGGTAGCAGATCTCGGCCGGGCGGCCGACGTGCGCGCACCTGCCTGGCGCCTACCTTCGACCCCGCCAGGGGTGACGCAGTTGTTGGAACCCGTGTTGTTGGTGCCTGTGTTTTTGGATGCCTGTGGAACTCGGATGAAGGAGACCGGCGTGGACGCGCCGCTGATCGAACTGCGCCAGGTGAGCAAGAGATACGACGACGGGCCGCCCGCCGTGGACGACCTGTCCCTGTCGGTGGAGCGCGGCGAGGCCGTGGCGATCCTCGGGCCGTCCGGCAGCGGCAAGTCCACCGTGCTGAACATGATCGCCGGGCTGGACCGGCCCACGGCCGGCAGCGTACTGGTGGAGGGCCTGCGCGTGGACGGGCTCGGGGAGAGCGGCTCCGCGAAGTACCGCCGGGACCGCATCGGCATGGTCTTCCAGTTCTTCAACCTGCTCGACGACCTGACCGTGGCGGACAACGTGATGCTGCCCGCGCAGCTGAGCGGCATGCCTCGCGCGCGGGCCCGCGCCCGGGCCGCGGAACTGCTCGAAACGCTCGGCATCGACCGGCACGCGCACGCCTACCCCGGGCGCCTGTCCGGCGGCGAGCGTCAGCGTGTCGCCGTCGCCAGGGCGTTGATCAACCGCCCGGCGCTGCTGCTGGCCGACGAGCCGACCGGCGCCCTGGACACCGCCTCCGGCCGCGACGTCAGGGAACTGCTGTCCGAGCTGAACCAGGACGGCCAGACCATCCTGCTGGTCACCCACGACATCCAGCTCGCAGAGTCCTGCGCCACGCGCACCATCCGGCTCGTCGACGGCCGGATCGCCTCCGACAGCGCGGTGCCGAGCGTCGCCGGGCCGGCCGGGGGAGCGCGATGAGCCGGATCGGCTTCGGCTTCGGCGGAGCGCTCGGCCGCGTGGTGCGCGCGGGCGTCGGCCGCCGCAGAGTCCAGACGCTCGTGCTGGTGCTGTCCACGATGATGGCCGTCACGTCCGCCGTGCTCGCCATCGGGTTGCTCGCGGCATCGCGGGCACCCTTCGACCACGCTTTCTCCGGGCAGCACGGCGCGCACCTGGCCGCGCAGTTCGACGGCACGAAGGCGACGAGCACGCAGATCGCCGCGACCGGCCACGCCGCGGGCGTCACCGCCGCGTCAGGTCCCTATCCGACCGTGACCGTCGACCAGGGCCACGTGAACAGCACGGCGCTCGGGGGAGACGTCGGCCTGCCGCCGATGTCCATCGCCGGCCGGGCGGATCCGGGCGGGCCGGTCGACGACCTGACGCTGCTCGACGGGCATTGGGTCACCGGGCCGGGGCAGGCCGTCCTGTCCGCCGACGTCTTCGGGCCGAACCAACTGGTCGGCGCCGTTCTGTCGTTCCCGCAACTGCCCGGCAGCCCGAACCTGACCATCGTCGGGGTCGCACAGTCGGTCACCGGCACCGCCGACGCCTGGGTCGAGCCCGCCGAGGTCCCGGCGCTGCGCGCTGCGGGCGCGGCACCGACGTTCCAGATGCTCTACCGCTTCGCGAGCGCCGGCACCGACGCGCAGATCGTGGCGGACCGCGGCACCCTGGCGGACGCGCTGCCGGCCGGCGCGCTGACCGGATCGCTGTCCTATCTCAACGCCAAGCTCAGCGCGGAGTCGAGCACCGCGCCGATCGTGCCGTTCATGGTCGCTTTCGGCGTGCTCGGGCTGGTCATGTCGGTGCTCATCGTCGGCAACGTGGTCAGCGGCTCGGTCGGCGCCTCGCTGCGCCGCATCGGCATCCTCAAGGCCCTGGGATTCACCCCGTCGCAGGTCGTGCGCGCCTACCTCGCGCAGGCGCTGATCCCGTCGGCCGTGGGCATCGGACTCGGCGTCGTGCTCGGCAACGTCCTCGCCGTCCCGCTGCTGCGCCGCGAGGACGAGGTGTTCGGCACGCCACCGCAGGTCGTCGCGCCCTGGATCGACGTGGCGGCGGTCTGCGCGGCGCTCGTCATCGTCGCGGCCACCGCGTTCGCCCCCGCATTGCGCGCCGGGCGGCTGCGCGCCGTCGACGCCATCGCGATGGGACGCACCCCGCGCGCGGGACGTGGCCGCTTCGCGCGCCGGGTGCTCGGTCGGCTGCCGCTGCCGCGCGCGGTCGGCCTGGGCCTGGGCAGCCCCTTCACCCGCCCGGCGCGCACGCTCGCGGTCGCCGCCGCGGTCGTGTTCGGGGCCACCGCTGTGACCTTCGCCTTCGGCCTGGCCACGTCGTTGCAGCGGGTGCACGCCGGCATCTCGCGCGACGGGTCGGCGGACGTCAACGTGTTTCTCTCCGACGGAGGCCCGGATTCGGGAACGACCACCGTAGGGCCGAAGGGAGGCGGCACCGCGCCTGCGGCAGCGGATTCCGCCGCCGTGGCGGCGGCCATCGCCGCGCAGCCCGGGACGCGCTCGTGGTCTGGTGTCTCGCGCTACGAGCTCACGGTCTCCGGCGTCTCCGGAGCGACGAGCGTGCAACTGCTGGAAGGCGACTCGTCGAACCGGTACGAGCTGATCTCCGGGTCCTGGTTCACCGGCCCGGGACAGGCGGTCGTGCCGACGCGCTTCCTCGAAGTCACCGGCACCCGCATCGGCTCGACGATCACCCTGACCGACAAGGGCACGGCGATCCCGGTGCGGATCGTCGGAGAGGTCTTCGACACTTCGGATCAGGGCATGGACGTGGTGACCGACCTGCGCACCGTCTCCGCGGTCGATCCGGCCAAGCAGTCGCACGAATTCGACGTCATGCTCAAGCCGGGCACCGGCCACGCCGCCTACGTCAGCGCACTGAACAACGTGCTGGACCCGATCGGCGGGCACGCGCAGGACAACGCGATCCGCTCCAAGGACGCGATCTTCGTCCTGCTCGACGGGATGATCGCCATCCTGACCGGCCTGCTGGTCGTGGTGGCCGCACTGGCCGTGCTCAACACGGCCGTCCTGGAGACCCGCGAGCGCATCCACGACCTCGGCGTCTACAAGGCGGTGGGGATGACGCTGCGGCAGACCATCGCGATGGTGCTCAGCTCCATGGCGCCGATCGGCCTGCTGGCCGGGATCGTCGGCGTGCCCGTCGGCATCGCGCTGCACGACTACGTGCTGCCGGTGATGGGGCATGCGGCGGGCACCAACCTGCCGCACTCCATCCTGACGGTCTACAGCGGCGTCGAGACCGTGCTGCTCGGGCTCGGCGGCCTGGCCATCGCGCTCGGCGGCGCGATGCTCCCGGCCAGCTGGGCGGCGGCGACACGAACCGCCGCCGCCCTGCGTACCGAGTGAGTGACCTGCTGATACGCCTTACGCGTGCTTGAACACCAGCATCGCGGCCAGCCAGACCGTGGCCGCGCTGCTGGTGAAGGTCGCGCTCGGCGTGCCGCCCAGCGCGGCGGACTGCTCCTCGGCCATCAGCTCGATGTCCGAGGTGGTCGAGATGTTGACGCGCTGCGTGAAGCCCGATCCGGCGCCGAGGGTGTCACCGAACCCCGAGTCGACGTAGAAGCCGAGCGCCAGTTCGCTGCCCGCGCCGGCCGCCGCAGTCGGGCCGGAGGCGACCGTGGCCGCCCCGGTGGTCCTGCCCGTCGCGGTGGCCTGCACGTCGAGCGCGCCGGTCCCGGTCGCCGCCGACAGGCCGGAGTACTCCAGCGCGGCCACGCCGATGTCCGCCGTCGCCGTCGTGCTCGCGGTGACTGTCAGCGGGGCACCTCCGCCCGCGCCGATCGGCGCGCTCCACACGCTCATCTCGGTATGGTCCGAGGCGGTGAAGTGAGTCAGTTCCGTGTACGCATTCCCGGCGGAGTCGGTCACGCCGCTGGCCGTGGCCGATCCCGAGCTCCATGTGCCGACCTCGACGATGACACGGTTGCCGACGGTGATCGGCGACCCCAGTGTGACCGAGGCTGACGGTACGTTGGCGCGATGCGTCGACGCCTGTTGCACGAACACCGGCGTTACCACGCTCGTCGGCGTTACCGCATTCGACGCTGCGGACGCTGGCGACGTACCGATCGCGTTCGTCGCGGTAACGGTGAACGTGTAGCTGGTGCCGTTGGTCAGGCCGGGCACGGTTGTGCTGGTTGCTGCCGGGTTACCGACCACCGTCGTCGAAGTCAGCGCCGTGTTGCCTGCGTACGGCGTGACGGTGTACGACGTGATCTGCGAGCCGCCGTTCGCCGGGGCGGTCCACGTCACCGATGCCGAGCCGTTGCCCGCCGTCGCGGTCACGCCGGTCGGCGCGGCCGGAGCGGTCGGCGGGGCGGCGGTGATGTGCACCGTCGCGGCCATCGAGGGCACGCCCGCCTTGTTCAGGATGAACAGCATGTAGTCGCCGGGCGGCGCGATGGCTCCGGAGGCGGGCGCCTGCACGGAAAGCGTGCCCGAGCCGCCTGTTCCTGAACCCACGGTGAACGACAGCGGCACGAAGTGCTGGTCCATGTCGGACTGGTGCGTGTCGGCCCCGAACGAGACCAGGTTCACCGAGCCGATGTTCGCCGCGTCCGGGGTGCCGATGGTCATCGTCGAGCCGTACTGCGCGCTGGCCGGCGCCGAGGAGATCGTCGGGCGCGGTCCGTTGAACAGATAAGACGGCGAATACACCTGCGCGTTGAACTCACCCGGGTCGTTGAGCGTTTCCGGGTGCCCGCCGCCGGACACCAGCACCGTGCCGTCAGGTTGCAGCACCGCGGTCGAGTGGTAGTTGCGCGCGGCGGCGATCGACCCGATCGTGGTCCACTGCTGCGTGGCTGGATCCCAGATCTCCGCAGGCAGCACGCCGGTGGTGATCTGCATCTGGTCGGAGGTGTTCCCGCCGCCGACCGCGAGCACCCGGCCGTCGGCCAGCATGGTCAGCGTGTGGTAGATCCGCGGGTAGTTCATCGCCGCGGTCGCGTGCCAGGCCGGAGCCGGCGAAGTCAGGTCGATCACCGAGGTGTTCGACTGCGCGGGCTGGCTCGACGTCACGCTCGCCGCGCCGCCGCTGTACAGGATCTTGCCCGGCCGGTACATGACCGACGAGCCGTTCACCACGCCGCTCGGCCCGACCGGCGTCCAGGTCTGCGCGTTCGCGTCAAGCCAGTACGAGACGTCCTCGGACGGCCCGATGGTGAAGACCTTGCCGTTCGGCGCCAGGTATGAGAACGGGTACTCCTCCTCGTGCACCTGCGCAGTGCTGATGCCCGACAGCAGCGTCCAGGAGTTGGTTGCCGGGTCATACAGCTCGGGTGTGTCGGCCCAGGTGGTGGCGTTGGTGGAGTTGCCGCTGATCGCCACGTACCGTCCGTCCGGCAGTTCGGTCAGATCCGGGTACCAGCGCGGCAGGTGCATGTTGGCCATCTTCGTCCACGTGTTGGTGGCCGGATCGAAGATGTTCGCGTCCACGATGCCGAGCATCCCGGTCACCGCCACGCCGAAGCCGCCGACTACGAGCACTCGGCCGTCCGGCAGCTTCGCGTTGCCGCCGCAGAAGATGCTCGACGGCGCATCGATCTCGGAGTACGAACCGGCGGCCGGGTCGTACAGGTAGGTCTGCGTCGGAGTCTTCCAGCCGTCCCATTGCAGCAGCTTGCCGCTGTCGAGCAGCACGGTGTGGATGGAGACCATCGGCGCCGTGGTCAGCGGGCCCCACTGGCCCTGCGGGCTCGGGCTCGGCACGATCGCGTTCGACGCCGCGGACGCCGGTGACGTGCCGATGGCGTTCGTCGCGCTGACGGTGAACGTGTAGCTCGTGCCGTTCGTCAGCCCGGCCACCACGGCTGAAGCCGGGGCAGGGGTGCCGGTGACCGTCGTCGCGGGCTGCGCGACCCCGGCGGCGTAAGGCGTGACCGTGTACGAGGAGATGACCGCGCCGCCATCCGGCGGAGCCGACCAGAACACCGTCGCGGAGGCGTTGCCCGGCGTCGCGGTCACGGAACTCGGCGTGCCCGGCGCAGTCGGCGTCGACCCGGACGACGCGCCCTTGAACACCAATGCCGCCGCGAGCCACACCGTGGTCGCTCCGGTGCCGAAGGTCGCGTTCGGTGCGGCGCCCTGCGTCGCTGCCTGGTCCTCGACCAGCAGTTCCATGTCCGACGCGCCGGAGATGTTCGACCGCTGGGTGAATCCGGTGCCCGCCGACAGCGCGTCCCGGAAGCCGGAGTCGGCGTAGAAGCCGAGCGCGAGCTCGTTGCCGGCCGTCGTCGGCGGAGTCGCACCGGACGCGACCGTCGTGGAAGAGGCCGGTGAGCTGCCGATCGCGTGCGCCTGCACGTCCACCACCGAGGCGTCGGAGGCGGTGGCGAGCCCGGAGTACTCCAGAACGGCCACGGCCATGTCCGCGGCGGAGGTCGCCTTCGCGGTGACTGTCGCCGCCGCACCGCCGCCCGCGTTGACCTGCGCGCTCCACACGCTCATCTCGGTGTGGTCGGAGGCGGTGAAGTGCGTCAGCTCGGTGTACGTGTTCCCGGCCGAGTCGGTCACCGCGCTCGTCGTCGCGGACTGCGAGTTCCACACGGCGACCTCGACGATCAGCCGGTTGCCGCTCGTGACCGGCGACGTGGTCGGCACGCTGGTGGATGCCACCGCGGAGTGGTGAGCCACCGCCTGCTGCACGAAGGCCGGTGGCGACCCCGCGGCGTGTGCGGTCGTAGTGATACCCCACAATCCGACCGCGGCCAGCGCCGCTGTGGATAAACCGATAATCCCAAGTCTGAGCCGTGAATCCATGGCGGCACGCATGGCCGTATCCCCCACCCTTAAGTGGCCGAGCGTCCCACGCCCGGCCTAACACAGACGTGAATGTACTCGCGCATCGTCACGTCCGCAGCGAGTCTGATGAAACGCCAGATGACTCCTGTGAATTGGGTCGCTTGACACATTCCCATATGGGAATACGATGGCGGCATGGCACGAGCGGCGACCACTACGGACGCGTTCAACGCGGTGGCTGAGCCCCGGCGGCGGCAGATACTCGATGCGCTCGCCAACGGGGAACGGCCTGTCAACGACCTGGTGGCGGCCCTCGGCCTGCCACAGCCGCTGGTCTCCAAGCACCTGCGGGTGCTCAGGCAGGTCGGTCTGGTCGAGGTGCGCGACGAGGGGCGGCAGCGGCTGTACCGGCTCAACGCGGGCCCGCTCAGGCCGATCCACGAGTGGGTCAAGAGCTACGAGCAGCTGTGGACCGAGCGCTTCGCGCGACTGGATGTCGTACTGGAAGAGCTCAAGGAACTGGAATCGGAGGACACGGATGATGACGACGAGTAGCCACACCGCGGTGGTGACGCTGCCGACGGACACGCAAATCCTGATCACGCGCGAGTTCGCCGCGCCCAGGCACCTGGTCTACCGGGCGAGCACCACGCCCGAGCTGATCAAGCGCTGGTGGAGCGGGGAGCGGGGCGAGATGACGCTCGCGGAGGTCGACCTGCGGGTCGGCGGCCGGTGGCGGTACGTGATGACGGCGAACGCCGGGTTCGAGGTGGCCTTCCACGGCGAGTATCTGGAGATCGTTCCGGACGAGCGCATCGTGCACACCGAGGTCTACGAGGGCATTCCCGACGCCGACGAGGCCGCGGCGACGGTCACCGTCACCTTCGAGGAGAAGGACGGGCACACGCTGCTCTCGACGCTTGTGCAGCACAAGAATCAGCAGAACCGCGACATGCACATCGACTCGGGCATGGAAGGCGGCATGCAGGAGGCCTTCGACAAGCTGGAGCAGGTCGCGGTCTCGCTGCTGTGAGAGGTGGCTGCCAGGGGTGACGGCGCACAGCCGGTGTGGGCAGCTGAAACGCGCCGTCGGGCGGGCCGCTCAGTCTGAGCAGCCCGCCCGACGCGTGCTCGCGCTGCTTGTCGCCGTGTTGCCGTCGCCTGGCGTCGGCGCACGAGAATCCAAGCCGACAACGTGCGACCCTGTGCTGGCGGGCCTCGCAACCCCCGGAGGGCGGTCCATGACGGGAACACGCAAGACGGCACTGGTGGTGCGCGGCGGTTGGAAGGGCCACTGGCCGATCGAGGCGACCGACCGCTACGCCGCGGTACTCGAAGGCCGCGGCTACCGGGTCGTGAAATCAGAATCCTTAGACAGCTACCTCGACGCCGCGGCGCTCGCCGAGACCGACCTGATCGTGCAGACCTGGACGATGGGCACGATCACCGGCGAGCAACTGGCCGGACTGTCCGCGGCGGTCCGGGCCGGGACCGGTTTCGCTGGCTGGCACGGCGGCATGATCGACGCCTTCCGCAACGCCCCCGGCTACCAGCTGATCACCGGCGGCCAGTTCGTCCACCACCCGCGCGGTTTCGTGGACTACAGGGTCCGCCCCGCCCCGGAACGCGAATCGCACCCCTTGGTCGACGGCCTCACCGGCTACCCGGTGAACACCGAGCAGTACTACGTGCACGTCGACCCGTCCGTCGACGTGCTCGCCGTCACCGACTACGTCGACGACCCGGACGCGCCCGGCGCCGCCGGGACCACGATGCCGGTCGTGTGGACCAGGAACTGGGGCGAGGGACGCGTCTTCGTCACCACGCTCGGCCACAAGCCGGACGACCTCACGGTGCCGCAGACCCACGAAACAATCACCAGGGGGCTGATATGGGCGACGCGTTGAGGGTCGGCCTCGTCGGCGTCGGCAGGATCAGCGGCGCCTACCTCAGTACGCTGCCACGGCTCCCCGGTCTCGCGCTGACCAGGATCGCCGACATCGACGTCGAGCGCGCCCGCGCCGCCGCACGACAGGTGCCCGGCGCCGTCGCCGTGATGCCCGGCGAGCTCTACGCCGCGGACGACGTCGATCTCGTACTCAACCTGACCATACCCAAGGCCCACGCACAGGTGGCGCTCGACGCGATCGCCGCGGGCAAGCACGTGTACAACGAGAAGCCGCTGTCCCTCGGTACCAGCCAGGCGCGTGACCTCCTCGCCGCCGCCAAGCACGCGGGCGTCCGGATCGGCTGCGCACCCGACACGGTGCTGGGCACCGGTGTGCAGACCGCGCGCGCGGCGCTCGACGCGGGCGAGATCGGCCTGCCGGTCGCGGCGGCCGCGTTCATGACCACCCCGGGACACGAGCTCTGGCATCCCGCGCCGGAGTTCTACTACCAGCCCGGCGGCGGGCCGCTGCTGGATATGGGCCCTTACTACCTCACCGCGCTCGTCACGCTGCTCGGCCCCGTCCGCCGGGTGATCGGCATGTCGGCGGCCGCGCACGAGACCCGGTTCGTCGGCAGCGGGCCGCGCGCGGGGGAGCGGTTCGCCGTCGAGGTGCCCACGCACGTCACCGGCGTGCTCGAACACACCGGCGGCGCGCTCACCACGCTGATGATGAGCTTCGACGTCTGGCACGCCCGGCTGCCCCGTATCGAGGTCTACGGCACCGAGGGCAGCCTCTCGGTGCCGGACCCGAACGGCTTCGCCGGGACCGTCCGCATCGCGCGTGCCCGGCAGGACGCGTGGAGCGATCTTCCCGAGCGCGGTGGTTACCAGAATGCTGCGAGAGGGTACGGTGTCGCGGACATGGCCCGCGCCATCGCCGGCGGCACCGCGCACCGCGCCGCGGGCGAGCTCGCCTACCACGTCCTCGACGTGATGGAGTCGATGCTCGCCTCGGCGCAGGCCGGCCTCGCCGTCGAGATCACGAGCAGCTGCGCGCGCCCCGCCCCGGTCCCGCTCGGCGTCCGGCCCGACGAGGCGTGAGCAACGGCAAGGAGCGTAAGGAGTTCCGATGGCCCCGCGCAGAACGCTGAGAGTCGGCATGGTCGGATACGCCTTCATGGGCGCCGCGCACTCCCACGCGTGGCGCACCGCCGGCCGCTTCTTCGACCTGCCCTCCGGCATCGAGATGACAGCGCTCTGCGGACGCTCCGAACCCCAGGTGCGGCAGGCCGCCGCCCGCCTGGGCTGGTCCTCCCACGAAACCGACTGGCGTGCCCTGATCGAGCGCGACGACATCGACGTCGTCGACATCTGCACGCCCGGTGACAGCCACGCCGGGATCGCGATCGCGGCGCTGGAAGCCGGCAAGCACGTGCTCTGCGAGAAGCCGCTGGCGAACTCGGTCGCCGAAGCCGAGGCGATGGCCGCTTCCGCCGAGAAGGCCACCGGACACTCGATGGTCGGCTTCAACTACCGCCGCGTCCCGGCACTGGCACTCGCGCGGCGGCTGATCGGGCAGGGCCGGCTCGGCGAGATCCGCCACGTGCGCGCGCAGTACCTCCAGGACTGGCTGACCGACCCGCTGTTCCCGCTGGTCTGGCGGCTGCGCCGGGAGAACGCGGGCTCCGGCGCGCTCGGCGATCTCGGCGCGCACATCGTCGACCTCGCACAGTACCTCTTGGGGCAGCACATTGAGAGCGTCGGCGCGTTGCTGAAGACCTTCGTCGCCGAACGCCCGCTCCCGGCCGCCTCAAGCGGCCTGTCCGCGGCGGGAGCCGCCGGCACGGACCGAGGCCGGGTCACGGTCGACGACGCGGCACTGTTCACCGCACGCTTCACGGGCGGCGCCATCGGAATCTTCGAGGCCACCCGCTTCGCGTCGGGACGCAAGAACGCCATGCGCGTCGAGGTCAACGGCGCTCGGGGCAGCCTCGCCTTCGACTTCGAGTCAATGAACGAACTCGCCTTCTACGACGCCGCCGAGGATCCGGACCAGGCCGGATTCCGCCGCATCCTGGCGACCGAGCCCGGCCATCCGTACATGGACGCCTGGTGGCCGCCCGGGCACATCATCGGGTACGAACATACCTTCACCCACGAGGTGCGCGACTTCGTCATGGCGGTCGCGTCCGGCGAGGCGCCAAGCCCGTCGTTCGCCGACGGCCTCCAGGTGCAGCGCGTCCTGGCCGCGGTCGAGGCCAGCGCCCACGCGAACGGCGTGCAAGTCCCCGTACCCGGTTCCGTGTAAGCAGCCGTATCCACCATCGGAGGTAGGCCTCATGCCCCGCCCCGTCACCCTCTTCACCGGACAGTGGGCCGACCTGCCCTTCACCGAGGTCTGCGAGCTCGCCTCGGGCTGGGGCTACGACGGCCTGGAGATCGCCTGCTGGGGCGACCACTTCGACGTCGAGGCAGCACTCACCGACGACGCGTACATCCCACGGCTGCACGAGACGCTGGAGCGGCACAACCTGCGTGTCTGGGCGATCTCCTGCCACCTGGTCAGCCAGGCCGTGTGCGACCACCCGATCGACGAGCGGCACAAGGGCATCCTGCCCGCCCGCATCTGGGGCGACGGCGAGCCCGAGGGCGTCCGCCGGCGAGCGGCCGAGGAGATCAAGAACACCGCCCGTGCGGCTGCCACACTCGGCGTGAACACGGTGGTCGGCTTCACCGGCTCGTCGATCTGGCACACGCTCGCGATGTTCCCGCCCGTCCCGCCCGCCATGATCGACCGCGGATTCGCCGACTTCGCCGAGCGCTGGAACCCGATCCTCGACGTCTTCGACGAGGCCGGCGTCCGCTACGCGCACGAGGTGCATCCCAGTGAGATCGCCTACGACTACTGGACCACCGAGCGAGCGCTCGAAGCGATCGGCCGCCGCCCCGCGTTCGGCCTCAACTTCGACCCCAGCCACTTCATCTGGCAGGACCTGGACCCGGTCCGCTTCCTCTACGACTTCAGAGAGCGGATCTACCACGTGGACTGCAAGGAGTCCGTCAAGCGCTTCGACGGCCGCGGCGGGCGCCTGGGCTCCCACCTGCCGTGGGGCGACCCGCGCCGCGGCTGGGACTTCGTCTCCACCGGCCACGGCGACGTCCCCTGGGAAGCCTGCTTCCGGATGCTCAACAGCATCGGCTACGACGGCCCGATCTCCATCGAGTGGGAGGACGCCGGAATGGACCGCCTGGTCGGCGCCCCCGACGCCCTCGCTTACGTACGTGCCCTGACGCGCATCGAGCCGCCGGCGGCATCCTTCGACGCCGCTTTCGCCTCGTCCTGATTCACCGTCGGCATCAGGCCGCCTGGTCTGGGCCGGGGCCAACCTCCTGCGTAACGTGCTCGGGTAACGGCTGCAATGCGTAAACCGTAGACGCATGCGCGGCGGGAGCCGGAGTGCCCGCGGCCTCGGTGGACTCGGCGGTCATGGTCACGTCGATGAATGCGAGACTTCGGCCGATCTTGGTCACCCGGGCGGTGATCAGGACGTCGGAGCCGACGATGGCGCGCTGGAAGGTGGTCGACTGCTGAACCGTCGTCATCGGGCCGTAGCCGCCTCGCGCCGCGCAGACCGCGACGACCGTGGCGGTGTCGGCGGCGGCCATCAGCGCCTGGCCCGACATCGCACCACCCTCGCGAGCCAGGCGCGTCGACCACGGCAGGCGCAGCACCGCGTGGGAGTCGCCGACCTCCTCCACGACCAGACCGAGGTCACGGACCCATGGCGCGAGACCGCCGGTCAGGATTTCCATGCCGTCACTTACGGAGATCCTGCCGGTTTCGCGAGACATGGCCGCACTCTATTCGGCTGCACCATCCATCCGGCCGCGCCATGTCGCAGAGCGTTTCAACTCTCCGTAGCGGCCGCCCGACGCGCGTGGCAGGCTGACGCAGTTCGCGCGGATCTTGGCCCGCCCGCGCACGGAACCTGGACGGCGGACATACAAACGGCGGATACACACCGGCCAGACCAGAGGTCGGCACTCGGTAGGCTCGGTCCGCACCCACTCTGCTCCATCACCCCGCGCGGAGGGATCTTGCACATCCGTGATGTCCAGCGCCTTGCCTGGCAGAACAAGGTCGAGAAGGGGTTCAACATCACCGACGTGCCGCTGGAGTTCGCTCTGATGACCGCGGAGGTCGGCGAGGCGTTCACGGCGTGGCGCAGGAACCTTCCGGATTTCGGTGAGGAACTCGCGGACGTCGCGCTGTTTCTGGTCGCGATCGCCGAGATGACCGGGGTTGACCTGGAATCGGCGATCGAGCGGAAGATGACGAGGAACGCGGCGCGTGTGTACCGCCGGGACTCGCGCGGCGTGCCGATCCGGATCAGCGATCCGCTCCTGGACGCAGCCGTGCCTCCCAGCGGCGAGGCCTGAGCTCGGGATCGCGAGAGCGACAGCCGTACCGCTCGTGGCGCGCCGGTCGAACGGCTACAACTGAGCCTTGGCGTCCGACTGGATACCTTGCGTATCTCGAAGCTTCCCCGCACCTGCGAAGCGAGCGACTGCGAATCCGTTGGATCCTGCCGGCTGCGCTGACCGACTTCGCGGCGGACCTCGGAGCCTGCGCGAAACCCCAAAACCTGTTGGCGTACCACGGCCGGCACTGCTAGCTTTCCGGAGGCCGTGCGAGAGAACGAGGAGGTGGTACCCGTGAACGTATCGACATGGGTGCTCCCCTCCGGGGTCACGGTCGGGCGGTAGGTCGTCCGGGAGCGCCGTTCAAGAGCACTCCCGAAAGGTACGATCATGCGATTCACTTCCGAGCAGCGCCTCGACGACGGCGTCCTCGAACGCGAATTCACCCTCGACGAGTTCCCCGGCATCCTGTGGACGCCCGGATCCATGTCCGCACCGGCCCCGCTGGTCCTGCTCGGCCACCCCGGCGGACTGCACAAGATGTACCCCCGACTGGCCGCCCGGGCCCGGGCCTGCGCGGCGCAGGGCTTCGCCGCAGCCACCATCGAGCTGCCCGGGAGCGGGGAGCGGCCCCGTTCCGCCGTCGCCGAGCAGGCCCGCGCCGACCTGCGCCGGGCGCTGGAGGCCGGCGAGCCGGTCGACGAGATCGTCGACCGGCTCGTCCTCCCGCTGGTCGAAAAGGTGGTCCCGGAATGGCGGATCACCATGGACGCCCTCCTTTCGCTGCCTGAGATCGGCGGCCCGATCGGATATGCGGGAGGGGTGATCGCCATCGGCATCCGGCTGGCGGTGGTCGAGCCGCGCATCGCGGCCGCCGTCATGTTCGCCGGGAGTTTCGTGCCCCGAATCATGTTCGAGGAGGCCCGGCAGGTCGCCATTCCGCTGCTGGTCCTGTTGCAGTGGGATGACGAAGGAAACGACCGGCAGTCGGCGCTGGACCTGTTCGACGCCTTCGGCAGCAAGGAGAAGACGCTGCACGCCAATATGGGCGGGCACACCGGCGTCCCGCGGTTCGAAGGGGACGACGGGAACCGGTTCTTCGCGCGGCACCTGAAGTGAGGCCGGGCCGTCAGGACGACAGCAGACAGTAGGCGGTCTCGGCCAGGCCACCGCCATCGAGGACAGGTCCCGGCCCTCCTCGATGGCGGTGGCTGCGGCAGATGCACAACCGCCCCGATCGCGGCCGTTCCGGCCATCTGCGGCACCGACCGGTCGGGGCGGTACGTAGGCGGGAAGCAGTCGCCCATGTCGTGCAGCAATGGGTTTGGGCGACGGATCTCGTCCCGTACTTGGCGCTGCGGACGCGTCTTGCGGTCCCTGCCGTGCTCGCACCTATCGCCCGGCACCGATCCCGGTCTCGGACCCCAACGAAACCGTTGGCTCGCGCGCGGCCAACGGTGAATGCGCATAACCTGCCAGCATGGCCAGCAGTGAGGCATTCGTCGAAGTTGCCGGGCGGTCTGTGCGTATCTCGTCGCCGGACAAGGTCTGCTACCCGGCCGTCGGCATCACAAAGCTCGACCTCGCCACGTACTACGCCGCGGTCGCCGACGGAGTCTTCCGCGCGCTCGCCGGGCGGCCCGTGGCGCTGAATCGGTATCCCGACGGGTTGGACGGGTCGTCGTTCTATATGAAGCATGCACCCAAGGGGTTACCCGACTGGGTGCAGACCGCGCGGGTGACGTTCCCGAGCGGGCGTACTGGGAACGAAGTGTGCATCACTGAGGCGGCGACCGTTGTGTGGGCCGTACAGATGGGCACGCTCGAACTGCATCCGTGGCCTGTTCGGCGCAGTGATACCGAGCATCCGGATGAACTGCGCGTCGACCTCGACCCGCAGCCCGGCACCGACTTCACCCAAGCGGTGGAAGCGGCTCGGGAGGCGAAGGCGGTCTTCGACCAACTCGGCATGGTTCCCTTCGTGAAGACCACCGGTGGGCGGGGCCTTCATCTGCTCGTACGCCTTGAGCCGCGTTGGTCGTTCATCGAGGCCCGTCGCGCGGTCATCGCCTTCGCTCGCGAGCTTGAGCGGCGGCGCCCCGATCTGGTTACCACCTCGTGGTGGAAGGAGGAGCGCGGCGAGCGGGTCTTCGTGGACTTCAACCAGATGGCGCGCGACCGCATGCTCGCGGCGGCCTATTCCACGCGGGCCCGCCCTCACGCGCCGGTCTCGATGCCCGTGCGTTGGGACGAACTGCCTGACGTCGTACCCGACGACTTCACGCCGCGTACAGTGCCCGCGCTGCTCGCCGAACGCGGCGATGCGCACGAGGACATCGACAAGACTGCTTTCACGCTCGACGCGTTGCTGGAGATGGCTGAGCGTGACGAACGCGATCACGGTCTCGGTGACCTGCCGTATCCGCCGGACTTCCCGAAGATGCCCGGTGAGCCCAAGCGTGTTCAGCCGTCGAAGGCCAAGCGTGATCCGGCCGGTTGATGAGTTGACGGGTCGAGTTGATCGGCTGATGGACTTGGATGCTGCCGCGGTTGACGGTGTCCCGCTACGTGGGGTTGCCGATCTCGCCCCGGGTCGACCCATTGGGTCCCGCCGGCCGGGACATATGTTCCTCTGTTCCTCGGGCGCGAACATCGTAGGCTGATACGCCGACCAGGTAACGGGGGGCATCGCCTGCGGTCTGTGGCTGTGAACTGCGCATTCTCCACATGATCGGCTGCGCTGCTCGGCGGGACACAATCCTGCGGTTAGTCGAGCACGTCGGCCAGGTCGTACGGTGCGGGCACGTCCAGTTGGTCGTATCGGCAGCTGAGCGGATCGCGGTCTGGGCGCCACCGCAGGAACCGCGCGCTGTGCCGGAAACGGTCCGCCTGTAACTGGTCGTACTGCACCTCGCATACGCGTTCCGGGCGCAGCGGAATGAACGACGTGTCCTTGCCGGTATTCCACCGGTGCTGAGCGCCCGGCCTGCGATGCTCGTCATCCTGATCGGCGCCGAGCCACGGATGCGGATCGCCCTCGCCGAGCCGCAGCGGTGCCAGTTCGTCGATCAGCGCGGCGCGGCGGGCCATCGTGAACGCGCTCGCGCCGCCCACGTAGTTGAGCACGCCGTCCGAGCCGTGGAGACCGAGCATCAGCGACCCGACCACCGGCCCGCTCTTGTGCAGGCGGTACCCGGCGACGACCACGTCCGCGGTGCGGTCGTGCTTGATCTTGACCATCGCGCGTTCGCCGGGCCGGTACGTGCCGGCCAGCGGCTTCGCGATCACGCCGTCGAGGCCCGCCCCCTCGAAGCGTTCGAACCACGTCCGCGCGAGTTTCGCGTCGTCCGTCGCGCGCGTGACGTGTACATGTTCGCTCTTCCTGAACATCGCGGTCAGGACGCCGCGCCGGTCGGAGAACGGACGTGACGTCAAGTCCGAATCGTCGAGCGCGAGCACGTCGAAGGCGATGAACGACGCCGGGGTGCGCTCGGACAGCAGCCGGATCCGTGAGTCCGCCGGGTGGATCCGGTCGCTGAGCCGGTCCCAGTCGAGCCGCCCGCCGGCGACGACCACGACCTCGCCGTCGAGCACGCAGCGCGGCGGCAGCGCCTTGTCCAGGGCCGCGACGAGTTCGGGGAAATAGCGGGTCAGCGACTTGCCGCCGCGGCTGCCGAGCTCGATCTTCGGCCCGTCGCGGAACACGATGCAGCGGAAACCGTCCCACTTCGGCTCGTACAGGTAGTCGCCGACGGGCACGGCGGCGGCGGACTTGGAGAGCATCGGCTCGACGGGTGGCATGACCGGCAGCTTCATCATCTGTCCTTGAATTGGGCCGGGTTCCAGGAAAGCACGAGCGCCGCGCGCGGGCACGCTTTCACGGTCCGATCAAGTGACGGAATGAGTGATGGACGGGTGATGGATGGAAGTGCGGAGGGGTGGATGCGGTGATGGATCAGGAAGGGGTAGATCAAGAGTGCTGTGGCGTTACTGGCGGGCCCACTGCTGGCTCGGGCTTCCGTCGCAGGTCCACAGGACCAGCGGGGTGCCGTCCGAACTGCCCTGGCCGGTCAGGTCGAGACAGAGGTTCGCGTAGTTGCTGGTGATCGAACCGTCGGGATGGAACGTCCACTGCTGGTTCGCTCCGCCGTTGCAGCTCCACAGGGCGACCTTGGAGCCCGGAGTGTTGCCGAAGCCGAGGTCGTCGAGGCAGTACGCGCCGCCGTCCTGCGTCAGCTGCCCGGCCGCCGTGACCGTCCAGACCTGCGCCGGAGTGCCGTTGCAGTCGAAGATGTCCTCTGTCGTGCCGTCGGCGAAGATCCGACCGGCTGTATCCATGCACTTATTGGTCAATATGTTGGTGAATGCCATGTCGCCGGTTGTCGGCATCGACGCGGTCGCCGAAGCCGACGGGCTTGAGGTGGGACTTGGTGCCGAGGGCAGTACGACGGCCTGCGGTGTCGGGCTGGTCGCGGCGACCGGCGACGCCGACTTGGCCGGGTTCGCGGCGGCGGTTTCAGTCGATCCGCCGTGGCCCATCGACATCGCGACGGCGATGAGGGCGCTGACGACTACGACTGCTGCGGCGATTCCGGCCTCCGTCTTGTGCTCGGCGATTACGCGTGGAAGGCGTGCGTTTCCCGAGACGGAGGCGGATCCGGATCGGGGTCCAGACTCGGATCCGCTCCAGTTGCCGTGCGCGCGCGTTTCCACGACGTCGGCGGACAGGCCGGGGATGACTGGCAGAAGCTGCGTCGAGTCATGTGACGCTTCGCTGCGTAAGGCGGCGGCCAGTTGCTCAGCGCTCGGCCGGTATCGCGGGTCGTCTGCGAGGGAGGCGGCGACTGTCCGCCATAGGGAGTCGGTGATACCGGTAATCGGCGTGGGCGGATATGCGGCGAACGGTGCGTGGCCCGCCAGGCACTCATACAGGAGTACGCCTGCCGCGTACACGTCGGCGGACGCGCTCGCCGGTTCATGTGTGGCGTCGATGCGGTTGAGCAGGGCGGCCATAGCGAAATCGGTGAGCACGGGCTGCGCGGGAGCCCCTGGGCCGGATGGGAGGAGGACGTTCGCGGAGTGGAGATTGCCGTGTGCGATGCCGACGGTGTGCGCCGCAGCGAGTGCGTCACACACCTTCGCGATCAGCCCGACCGCTTGCGCCGGTCCCATCGTGCCCTGGCGCGCCAGTAGCGCGCTTAAGCTCTCGCCGTGGACCAGCCGCGACCGCAGCGTGAGCCAGCCGTCGGCCAGTACGGCGTTGTCCACCGCGACGATTCCCGGATGGCCGAGCCGGGAGACCGCGTTCAGCGCGGCGTAGAGCTCGGCGACCGCGTCCTGGTCTGCTACCAGTTCGGGCCGCAGCAGCTTGAGCGCGTACTCGCCGCCGTCCGCTGCGTCACGGCCGCGCCACACCGTTCCCGACGCACCCGCCCCCAGCTGGTCGAACAAGTCGAACCGACCACCGAGCCGCCATGTGGGGTCAGACACGTGCCGCCTCGTCCTCTCGCCGACCTGTCACGGAATGCCGAGCATTCTACGAACATCCGTGCCGCCATCCGAGCTGCCGTGGTGTACGGGATCGTCAGGGCAGGATGACGAGGTCGCGGCCGGTGAGGTTGAGGCGTTCGCCGCCGTCGTCCGTGCAGACGAGGATGTCCTCGATCCGTGCGCCGTACCGCCCCGGCAGATAGATCCCGGGCTCGATCGAGAAGGCCATGCCCGGCTCCAGCGGCAGCGCACTGCCCGCGACGATGTAGGGCTCTTCGTGCCCTTCGAGGCCGATGCCGTGCCCGGTGCGGTGAATGAAGTACTCACCGTACCCGGCGTCCGCGATGATCTCACGGCCGATGGCGTCCAGGCGTTCGGCGGTGATACCCGGCCGCACTGCGTCTGTCTGAGCGATCTGCGCGGTACGCAGCACGTCGTACAGTCGGCGGAATTCCTCAGGCGGCTCGCCGACGGCGTAGACGCGCGTCGAGTCCGAGCAGTATCCGTCCCGGGTGGTGCCGCCGATGTCGACGACCACCGGGTCACCGGCCTCGATCACCCGGTCGGACACCTCGTGGTGCGGGCTCGCGCCGTTGGGCCCCGAGCCGACGATCACGAAGTCGGCGCGCACGTGGCCCTCCGCGACGATCGCGTCCGCGATGTCCCGTCCGACTTCACGCTCGGTGCGCCCTGCCCGCAGCCACTCGGCGATGCGCTCGTGCACGCGGTCGATCGCCGCGCCGGCCTGACGCAGCGCCGCAACCTCCTGCGGCGTCTTACGCATCCGCAGCGCGCCGAGCACGCCCCCGGCCAGTTCCTGTCGCGCGTTCGGCAGCGCGGCGCGGAAGGCCATGACCTTCTCGGCCCACATGTGGTTGTCGACGCCGACGCGTGCGATCCCCGGCGGCAGGTGTGCGGCGGCGAGGGCGTACGGGTCGTCGGTCTCGTCCCACGCGCAGATCTCGATGCCGAGGCGACCGGCGGGGGAGGCCTGCGCCGCGGGCTGCTCCAGCTTCGGCACCAGCAGGACCGGATCGCCGTCGACCGGCAGCACCAGGCAGGTCAGGCGCTCCAGCGGCATGGCCTCGTAGCCGGTGAGATACCGCAGGTCTGCTCCCGGGCTGACGAGCAGCGCGCCGAGCCCGGCGCGTGCTGCGGCTTCGCGTGCTGCGGCCAACCGGCTGGCCGGATAGAGGCTCTCGCTCGCTGTCGGCTCCTGAACAGACTCCATTGCCCGGTCGCGCATCGAGGCTCCGTCGGTCGGCGTTCGTCGTCGTCACGACACTACTCGACAGTTCGACAGTTCGATTGTTAGGTAGAACATCGCCGACGATTCGAGGGGTGGGAGGGGGCTCGTGAGTCGGGTCCTGATCCGGTTCGCAGGCGAAGGCTCCGGCGTCGGGGAGCTGAGCTGGGGGCAGCAGGAGATCTGGCGGGCCGTCCGGCGGTATGGCAACTCGCTGTCGCTCGGCGGCGTGACCGGGCTGCCGGGCGGAATCACCGTGGCCGAGGTCGCGGCCGGTTTCGGGTTCCTCATCGGCCGCCACCAGGCGCTGCGCACCCGGCTGACATTCGACGAGCACGGCCACGTGCGGCAGGTCGTCGCGGATCGTGGGGAGATCGGCCTGGAGATCGTGGACGTGGGGGAGGCGGGAGACGGGGAAGGGGACGGCTTCGGTGCCGACCAGGCCAAGGCCGCCGACGCCGTCTTCGCGCGTCTCAGCGCGACGGACTTCGACTACGAACGGGAGTGGCCGGTACGTATCGCCGTGATCCGGCACGGCGTGGCCGTCACCCACATGGTCGCTGTGTACTTCCATCTCACGCTCGATCAGTCGGGGCTCAACGCGCTTGTGGCCGACCTGGCGAACCGCGACCCTGTCACCGGGCTCGCGACGCGCCTGGTGACCGGCACGCCGCCGCTGGGGCAGGCCGCGTATCAGGGCACGGCGGCGGCGCGCCAGCAGAGCGTCACGGCGCTGCGTTACTGGGAACGCATGCTGCGGTCCATCCCGGCGCAGCGATTCCGCACCACGACAGCCGACCACGATTCTGGTCATCGCGGCGTCGGGAGGGATAGCGTCGGTGCGCAGGGCACTGGTCATCACAGGGCCGGACGCTACGTGGATGCCCACTTCACTTCGCCCGCTGTGCGTGCCGCTCTGCCACTGATCGCGGCGCGCAGCAGAACGGGGACCGCTTCGGTGCTACTGGCCGCCTACGCGGTGGCGCTGGCCCGTGTCACCGGCCGCAATCCCAGCGTGGCCCGCGTCGTGGTGGGCAATCGTTTCCGGCCCGGCTTTGCCGACTCGGTCAGCACCGTCAATCAACCCGGGCTGTGCGTGATCGACGTCACGGGCATCGGCTTCGAGGACGCGATCGCGCGAGCGGCGCGCGCCTCGATGAACGCGTACAAGCATGCGTACTATGACCCGGCGCGCCGGGATGAGCTCGTCGAGGCGATCGCACGGGAACGCGGTGAGGAGATCGACCTGTCGTGCTTCTTCAACGACCGGCGCGGCCCGGACGTCGACAGCAGCGTAGCGGGCGTGCTCCCTACGGCTGCTGCCGCGCAGGCGGTACGCGACCTGCGCCGCGACAGCACGCTGCGGTGGATCGCGGAGGTGGAGCAGTCCGGCGAACGTCTCTTCGTCCACGTTGAGGATGATCCCGACGGGGTGCTCTTCAAGACCCGCGCTGACACGCGCTACTTTTCGTCGGCTGAACTTGAGGAATTGCTGCGTGGCGTCGAGGCCGTACTCGTCGAAGCCGTGGAGGATGCGAAAGCGGCCACGGCCGTCGGGTAGTCAGTCCGTCGTCAGTTCGTCGTGTGAGCTGTTCGGCAGGCGCTCAGCAGGCCGTCGGCCCGGGCGAGGCTGAAGACGCGCCGCAGCCTGGGGTCGACCCCGTCGAGGCCGAAAGTCATCCGTCCGGTGCGGGCCAGGCCATGCGCCCATTCGAGTGCTTCGACCCCGGAACAGTCGCAGAACGTCACCGCGGTCAGATCGATGACGAGGGACTTGGGCAGCGGCTTGCGCAGGCACTCGATGACGGCCGCGCGTATCTGCCCGGCGCTGGCGATGTCGATCTCGCCGTTCAGCGTTATCACGGCCTCGCCGCGGCCCCGACGTGGGACGGCGCTCAGTATCGGCGGCCCCGAGGCGCCCATGAACGAGCGGTCGGCGTCCAGCAGTCTGGTCATCGCGGCCCTTCGTTCACGGTGTGTACCTGATCGGCTACAGCGACAGGCTAGGTGTCCCGACCGTGAACAGTCAATCAAAAGTCTGCATCAGCCAGGACCGGGCTATCACCCAGTTGGCCGATACGTATCGGCGCCAGCGGGTACACCGGTACAGCGCCACCGAAATCGTACGCGAGGCAGGCGCTTGTGCCGTGGCAGCGACATCCGAGTATTACGTCGTCGCAGGTGCGGGCCGGGATTGGGACGAGATCCCGGCCTGGTTGTACGAGAGTGGCGAGCACCGGCTCGTGGTCGACTTCGGGCCGCGGCATCCGTCCGCCCACGGCGTCCTTCGGGTGTCCCTGGAACTGGAGGGCGGGACCGTGGCCTACGCCACCTGCGGCGTCGGCTACTTGCGCACTGGTCCGAGAAGAACTGCGAGCATCGCACCTGGACTCAGGGAGTCGCCTTCGTCACCCGGACGGATTACCTTGTCTCGATCTTCAACCAGATCGCCTACTGTCTGGCTGGCGGCGGAGCGCCTGCTCGGCGCCGGGGAGCAGGCGCCCGAGCGGGCCACCATGATCCGGGTGCTGCTCATGGAGCCGCGCGACCGGTCCCCTGCCAACCTCCGGACGCTGCCCGCGCTGGCGGACGGCGGAGGGGCGGACTGCTGGCCGACGTGATCGCTGCTATCGCCTCGCGCGTCCCGGTACTCGGCGGCGTCGGCCGCTGAAAAGCCTTCGATGACCGTGCGTAAGTGTTGGCCGCATGCGTGCCGGGCGCGAGTGCGGCCCGGCAGGCGCTCCGCCAGCGTTCTAGCTCACGAGGCGGATTTCGCTTCGATGGTGGCTGGTCCCGGCCGATCGCCGGTGCTTGCTCGCACCGATCGGGACCGTGGTTCCGACAGCGGTCATCAAGTTCACGCCAAGAGCCGGAATGGTCCCGCCGGCTGGCCCGGCGTCATGAAAGTTTCGCAGGTCCTTGACTTGTATGTCGCCCGACGTAGCATCGCTGTGTCTCGACCGCCATCCGCTCCCCACGATGTTCCGGCGATCGAACTTAACCGGTCAAGTTGGCTGCGGCACAGTCCGGTGAAGACTCCGAAGACTCTAAAAGGGGCTCTGCATGACCATCCGATCCAGACGCTGGGGCAGCAGCGCCGCGGCGCTCGCCCTGACGGCGGCCACCACCGTCGCGGCGGTGACTGTGGGGGCGACCAGTGCCCCGGCCGACACCGGCGCGGCGTGCAGCGCCGCCTACACCATCGGGTGGCAGACGCCGTCCGACAGCCCGCCCGACTTCGGCGTCACCGTCACGGTGACCAACAACGCCTCGTATCCGATCACCGGCTGGACGATCTCCTGGAACTACACCGCCGGCCAGTCGATCATCGCGGGCAGCCCGTACAGCGCGACGGTGACGCAGAACGGCACGACCGTCACGGCGACCCCCGGCGGCAGCTACAACGCCACGCTCGCCCCGGCCGCGAGCACCACCTGGGGCTTCCACGCCACCTACAACGGCACGTCGAACCCGGTGCCGACGGTCACCTGCTCCGGGCCGAGCCAGGGCTCGGCGAGCGCCACCCTCTCCGGCCCGCTGACCCCGCTCGGCGTCAACACCGCGTCGTGGGACACGAACTTCGTCGACCCGGCGATCTCCACCTACCTGAACAACTCGCACACCGGCCTGATCCGCTATCCCGGCGGCTCGTGGGCCGATGAGTATTTCTGGCAGACCAACACCGCCAAGGGCCAGACCCAGCCGGTGAACTTCGCCCAGTACTCCAGCCAGGTCGACTCGATCAGCGGCGGGCAGAAGTTCGTCACGGTCAACTACGGCCAGGACACCGCGGCCAGCGCGGGCGCGTGGGCGAAGCAGGCCGCGACGACGGCGGGCCAGAACGTCTCGCTCTGGGAGATCGCCAACGAGAACTACGGGTCCTGGGAGACCGACAACCACACCGGGGCGCACACCGCCGCCGCCTACGCCAGCAACGGCCTGGCCTACATGCAGGCGATCAAGTCGGCCGACCCGAAGGCGCAGGTCTGCTACGACTACGCGATGGACGGCGGCCTGGCCCCCGGCTCCGGCGTGACCGACTTCCAGAACTGGAACAGCACCATCCTTCAGGCCGACGCCGCCAATATCGACTGCGCCGACGTGCACTGGTACCCGATCAACGGCGTGCCGACCGAGAGCGTGCAGTCGATCATGGAGCTGATCGACAACATCCCGGCCGCGGCAGCCGAGGTGAAGTCCGCGCTGACCACCTACGACCCGAAGGCGTACTTCGTGGTCGGCGAGACGAACATGTCGCAGACCGCGAACGAGTGGAACGAGGAGCCGGTCGGCGCCCTGTTCTCGGCCGCCAACGCCCTGGAGTGGCTCGCGAACGGCGCGCAGAGCGTGGACTGGTGGGACGTGCACAACTACGGCACGCCGACCGCCGACTTCGGCATGTTCTCCTCCGCGAGCAGCGGCGAGCCGGCGATGGACACGCCGTACGCGCCGTACTACGGCTACGCGCTGGCCTCGAAGCTCGCGGTCAGCGGCGCAAAGGTCAGCACCCTGAACGTCTCGACGCCGAACATCTACGGGTACTCCTCCAGCCAGCCGGGCGGCTCCTACTCGGTGCTGCTCGCGAACGCGGACCCGTCGAACGCTTACACGGTGAGCACGTCCAGCCTCGGGATCACCAGCAACTCGGAGACCGAGTACGTGTACAGCGCGGCCAACCCGACGATCGCGCAGAGCACCTTCACCGGCGGCACGCTGTCGATCCCGGCCGAGTCGGTGGTCGTGCTGACCAACGGCACCGGCATCTCTCCCTCCACTTCACCGTCGCCGTCCCCGTCGGCCAGCCCGTCGCACTCGGCCTCGGCGAGCCCGTCGGCGTCGGCCTCCGCTTCGCCTTCCGCCAGTGCTTCGCCATCGCACTCGGCGTCCGCGTCCCCATCGGCCTCGCCCTCGGCGAGCGCTACTGGTTCGTCCGCGGGCTGCACGGTGAGCTGGTCGCTGGTCAATTCGTGGGGCGGTGGCTTCCAACTCGGCTTCACCGTCACCGACTCCGGAACGGCGGCGACGACCGGCTGGACGGTCGGCTGGTCCTGGCCGGGATCGCAGACCGTCTCGCAGATCTGGAACGCCACTGACACACAAACCGGGGCCGCGGTCAGTGCGGTCAATATGAGCTACAACGGCGCGTTGTCGCCGGGCGGCTCGACAACGTTCGGGCTCAACGGAAACGGCGCGACACCGGCTTCACTCCCCAACCTGAGTTGCACAGCGCACTGACGCACTGACGCTGTATTAGATCAATGACGATGCTGTATTAGTTCAACGCAACATCAGACAGTCCCGGCTGGTCGGCGCACTGGAAGTAGTGTGCCGACCAGCCGGTTGGCGTTCACGCCAACGCGCCAAGCCGTGGCGTGTGACCCAGTCCGCGATCGCGGTCTCGATCGCGGTCTCGATCGCTACCGTGGTGAGCGCAGTGGGGCGTGGTTGCGGGCCGCGCTGCCGCCGACCGTGGCGCCTCACGGCAACCGCGCCAATGTGGCGCCACACTGGCGCGGTTGCCGGGGCGCGGCGCCGTGAGCGGCGCCTGTGACAGCAGTTCTCTGAGGGTGATGTTCTCGTCACATCGCCGTGGCCGAAAATGCTCCTTCGCCCGCCCCACCAGCCACAAGACGGGCACTGAGAGCGTAAATCTCAGACCCCTGCTGATCTCGCACTAAGCAACCTAGAAGACGTCCGCCGTGCGGCCGTGGGAACACAATTGACGGTGGCGGCCGACGTCGGAACCGGCCGTTTTCGGTACCCATGACACTACGAGGGGGCTTGTCGGTGGCGGTAGAACGCAATGGAGCGCGCCCACGACGGGCCACCGACCCCGAGGTCCTGGACTGATCAAGCACGCCGATAGCAGACCATCACTGACCAGGCGGGACGACCCTGCGGCCGTCGCGTGTCAGGCGGTCGGCGCACCGTGATCCGGTGCGCTCGCCGCCCACGAGGTCCGGCCGCATCGAGCCAGTACCCAGGAGCCATCGTGAATTCACACACTTTCTTCCGCGCGCCTAGCGAACCACGGCTGACGGGTTCGGTGGACTGTGCGCGCTGACAGCGACAAACCGGCGACGGTGCGCCTGACCCCGGCTGAATGCAATACCCACGAGATCTACTGGTGGGGCGGGCTGGAACCGTTACGCGGTTACCTGTCGCGCGCCGACCTCGACAGCGTGCAGAGCCGGGGCCGGCTCGCGGACGGCACGCCCTGGCTGTTGCCGTGGGTGCTGCGGCCCAACGGCGCGGTGGGCACGAACCAGACCGTCGAGCTGCGTGAACCCGAGGGCCACCTGATCGGCACGACGGACGTCACCGAGGTGTGGAGCGCGGCGGGTCTGGACCACGTCGCCGGCGAGGTGCGGCTGGCCCGCGCTCCCCAGACCGGGATGTTCCGCGGTATGCACCGCGAGCCGTCGTCGCTGGCCGGCAGCGGGTCGAGGACGGCTCTGGCGGTGGCCGGCCCGGTTTCCCCGGCCGCGGTGGCGGGTGCGCTGCGGGTCGCGGCCGACGACGGCGGTCCGCTTCTGCTCATGCCGATGGTGGGCGCGGGGGAGTACGGATACGGCGAGTCGACCGTGGCGGCCGCGCGGACCACGCTGGCGTTGCAGGAAGCACTGGGCGACCGGGTCGAGGTCGCGGCCCTGCCGATCTGCCCGGACGAACTGGACGAGCCGCCCGGACTGTGGCTCGCCGCGAAGACGGCCCACGCCTTCGGCGTCGAGACCCTGCTGGTCGATCGGGAGCACGTCGACCTGCCGATCGCGCCGGGCACCGCGCGGATCATGCGCAGTCCGCAGCTTCCGGGGCTCGCCGGCCCGCTGGCCGACGGCCTGGAGCGGGTCGCCGAGATCACGTCGGGCCGCGGCCACCGCGGGCTAGTGGTGCTGATGACCGGGCTGCCGGCCTCCGGCAAGTCGACGATCGCACGCGGGCTGCGCGACTGGATCGTCGCGGGCACCACGCGCACCGTGACGCTGCTCGACGGCGACATCGTGCGCGCGACGCTGTCGTCGGACCTGTCGTTCAGCCGCGCCGACCGGCTGAAGAACCTGGAGCGCCTGGCCACCGTCGCGGCGGAGTGTTGCCGGCACGGCGGCGTCGTTCTATGCGCCCCAGTGGCGCCGCACGCCCAGGGCCGCAACCTGTTCCGCCGCATCGTCCACGACGTCGCGGACTTCCTGCTCGTACACGTGGCGACCCCGGTGGAGGAGTGCCAGCGTCGTGACCCGAAGGGCCTGTACGCCGCCGCCGCCGCGGGCAAGTTGTCCGGCCTGACAGGCGTCGACGACGACTATGAAGAGCCGATTGACGCTGACATGCGCGTCGGGTTGAGCCAGAGCCCGCCGGAACAGGCCATCCAGCGGATCCGTGACGAGCTGTTGGTCCGGGGCTGGCTCGAAGCCGCGCCGTGGACGGCGGCGGTTCCGGTCTGACGCGGTATCGAGCCTGACGCGGCATCGATCTGACCCGGTATTGATCTGACACCGTGTCAAATCAGGACGGCGGCCGGATCCTCTGACGATCCGGCCGCCGTTGTCTTCACGCCGTTCGTGGTCACAACACGCCGGTGAGGGCGACGGCCCCGACGATGGCCGCCATGATCAAAGTCATCTCGACGACAGTCTGAATGGCCACCCTGCGAGTGCGGGCGGCGATGTCGTCCTGGAATTCCTTTGTGTCGTTGACGCGCGGAAAGGGCGTTTCCGGGACCGGTACGCCGAGAAAGGCGCACAGCGGCTCCCAGCCTTCCGAGACCTGGAAGACGAGCAGCCGGTCGGCGGGTACGTACGCCTTGACGTCCTCGTTGTGCTTGAGGAACGCCTTGATCGCGACGTCGCGGTCGCCGGGCCGGCTGAAGTGGACGTCCCCGAACGTCCGAGTCAGGACCCTGTCAAGCATCAGGGGCACTCGCGCGGCGCCCGGGGTCATCACGCACAAGAAGCGGTACATGGCGCGCTGGAAGCCGTTGCGGCGGCGCAGCGGCCAGCGGAAGAGGGTTTTGGCCATGCTGTCGACCCACCGCTGCGGGTCGCGCTCGCTCAGGACGACCTTCGCCTTCGGGAAGGCGTCGACCAGCTCACGCCAGAACGCGGTCCCGGGCCAGTCCATCGTCGACCCGTAGCCGCGGTACACCTCGTCCCAGTCGGGGGTGGCGCCGTCGAGGATGCGGATCCAGGCCGCAGGCCGCTCGGCGTGGTCCTGCACTTCCTTCATGTGATAGCAGGGCCCGAAGCCGAGTTCCTCAAGCGCCAGCTTGAGCGAGTTGGTTCCGGTCCGGCCCATGCCGACCCCAATGACATCCATGGTCGCAAGGCTATGGTCGGGTCAGGGCTCGACCTTCTCCGAGCTTGCCCGGTATCCATCGACAGCTGATTATCACATACTTGATCACAATGCCCGGCCGATGACGAGATCGGCCGGGCGCGATGGTGTGAATGCGAGGGTGAAAACGATTGCAGGAGGGGCGCGTCAGGGCAGCAGATGCGTCAGCAGAGCGACCCCGAGGGCGGCCGTCATGATCACCGTGGTGCTGGCGACAACCTGGAACGTCGACCTGTTGCGGCGGGCGACGATGTCCTTCTGGAAGGCCTCGGTGTCGTTCACTCGCGGGAACGGCGTCTCCGGGACGGGCACGCCGAGGAAGGCGCACAGCGGCTCCCAGCCCTCCTTGACGTCGTGCACCAGCAGCCGGTCGGCGGGTACGTACGCCTTCACGTCCTCGTTGTGCTTGTGGAAGGACTCGATGGCGTACTCGCGGTCGGCGGGTCGGTCGCGCCCGAACTCGTGGCCGCCGAACACCCGCCGGAACACCTTGTCGAGCATCCGCGGCTCCGCCATGGCCGGCGGGTTGATCAGGCTGATGAAGTTGTACATGAAGCGCTCTATGCCGGAGAGGCGGTGCAGCGGGAAACGGATGATGGTCTTGAACATGCTGTCCGCCCAACCCTCCGGGTCGCGGACGCTCAGGATGACCTTCGCCTTCGGGTAGGTGTCCACCAGTTCCCGCCAGTAGCCGGCGCCCGGCCAGTCCACCGTCGACCGGAAACCGCTGTACACCTCGTCCCAGTCGGGCATGCCGGTGCCGTCGGTGACCTTTCGCCAGGTCTTGATCCGATCGCGCCGGCCCATCACCTCTTTCATGTGATAACAGGGCCCGTAGCCGAGTTCCTCAAGCGCGAGCTTGAGCGACAACGTGCCGGTGCGACCCATGCCGACCCCAATTACTTCCATGCCAGTGAAAGTAGGCGCGGGTGAGGAGCCTCAACTTCTCTGGCCTTGCCCGATATCACCGGGCTCCA
>NZ_DASYZI010000319.1:0-1716 GCF_035946395.1 Actinocrinis sp. | reverse complement strand
GAACGCCGAACGCTTTGAGGAGCGGTTGATGTACGAGCTGAAGTCCCATGTCCAGGAACGGGCACAGGCTCTGGCACACGAACGGGTACAAGAACGCGAAGTCCCTGGCGGTGGCCGTCGCCTTGCACGTGCGCGCCCTCGTCCGCGCCCTCGTCCGCGCACGGTGGTCGCGGCCAGCGCGGGACTCGCCGCCGTGATCGCAGCCGCTGTCCTCATCACCGGCAACACGGCTGCGACCAGCAGCGCCGGCACTGGTGGTGACGCTGGCCGCATCGTCGTCAGTGTCAGCGGCACGCCTCGCGCCCTCGTCCACATCGCCAATGCGGCCTACACCGTGCAGCAAGAGCCCGCCGGGATCGTCAAACTGACCATCCTCGACGCCCGCGGCAAGCCCGACGTCAATGCCCTGCGCCGTGATCTGGCCGCCGCGGGTGTCGACGCCAGAGTCCTGGCCGACCTTGCCGTGTGCCGCAGCCCGCTGCCAAGCTCGTCTCCCGGCATCGAGCTGCTGCCGCCCGCGAAGCTGCCGCCCGACCGTGTCACCTTCGAGAACGGCAAGCTCGTCTACTACCTGGACACGAACGAAGTATCGCCGGGCATGACGTTGTCCATCCTTTTCGGAGACAGCCTGGGCACCATCGGCGTGGCGCTGACTTCGACCGACGCCCTGCCAACCTGCATATTCAACCCGGCCGACCACTAGGCATCGGGCGCTGGGCCACCAGGCGCCGCGAGCCGCCCGCGTACGGGCGATTGGATCTACGCGGCACGCGGGTGGAGGCTGGAGCCATGACGAGAACACTGATCACCGGAGCGAACAAGGGCCTCGGCTACGAGACGGCCCGCCGCCTCATCGTGGCGGGCCACACCGTCTACATCGGCAGCAGGGACCCGGAGCGTGGCCGCCGGGCCGCCGAGCGGCTCGGCGCGCGGATGGTGCAGCTCGACGTCACCGACGACGCGTCTGTGACCGCCGCGGCGAAGGCGATCGAAGCCGAGGGCGGGCTGGACGTCCTGGTCAACAACGCCGGAATCGAGGCACGCGGCGAAGGCAACACGGTCGTCGGCGCCGCGGATTTGACCGCCGAACTGATGCGGACGGTGTTCGAGACGAACGTCTTCGGCCTCGTGCGCGTCACCCACGCGTTCCTGCCGCTCTTGCAGCAGTCGCCCGCCCCGGTCGTGGTCAACGTGAGCAGCGGCCTAGCCTCGATGACGCGGATGAGCACCACGGGCTCGCCCGGCTCGGCTTACCCGGGCGTGGCCTATCCGGCGTCGAAGTCCGCGGTCAACATGGTCACCATTCAGTACGCGAAGGCGTTGCCGAACATGCGGATCAACGCGGTCGAGCCCGGATTCACGGCGACGGACCTCAACGGGAACACCGGTACGCAGACCGTCGAGCAGGGCGCCGAGATCATCGTGCGCATGGCGCAGGTGAGCCCCGACGGCCCTACCGGCGCCTACTTCGACGCTGAAGGCCCCATCGGCTGGTGACGCGTCGCCGGTCGGCGATCAGCCGGGCGACCTCGGCCTCGCGCTTTCCCAACGGGTCGACGCCCACGTCCACGTTCGCGTTCTGGTGGTCGTCATCGCACGGCCGACCGGTCGAGACCGGCGAGGCCGATCCGGACCTGGCCGCCGTGCCGGCGGTCGTCAGGTGAGATCAAGCAGCTCCACGGTCACCGTCGCGATGTCGCCTACGTCGAGGCCCTC
>NZ_DASYZI010000318.1:0-11604 GCF_035946395.1 Actinocrinis sp. | reverse complement strand
CTGGAACACCGCGTCGACGTAGTAGTTCGTGTTGTTGAAGCCGGTGCTCGGGAACGTCGTGGCGGTGCCGTACTTGTACACGCCGTTCGCCGAGGTGCTGGTGGACTGGAGCGCCGTGATCGGCGCCAGTCCCGCGCCCTGACCGGCGAAGTAGTTGGCGTCCGCGGAGTAGTGGCCGCTCGGCGCCAGGTAAGAGACGACATACGTGGTGTTCGTGCTGATCGGGATCGGCTGCGCGAACAGCGCGGTCTGCCAGCCGGACGGGGTCTCGTTGGTGAACGTGACGCTGCCCAGCAGCGCCCCGCTCGACGTCCACAGGCTGCCGACGTGAGTGCCGGTGTTCGTGGCCGCCTTGTAGAAGCGCACGCCGGTCACCGCGCCGGAGGCGCTCGTGGCGAACTTCACGCCCACGTTGACCGCCGAGACGTCGCCGCTGTCCGGCTTCGCCGGGCTCGCCGAGTTCGGGAAGATCGAACACGGGCAGCTCTGCGGGCCGACGGTGACCGGGATGGTCACCGTGGCGCCGACGTTGGCGCTGTCGTCCTCGCCGCGCACCAGGATGTTGAACGAACCCAGCTGCGTCGGCGTCCAGCTGTAGCTCCACGAGCCGAGGCCGGTGGCGGGCTGCCAGGTGGTGCCGCCGTCGGTGGACACCTCGACCCGTGCCACCACGCCGGGGGCCGCGTCGGCGGCGGTGCCGCTGACGGTCACCGGGGACATCGCCGGGACGGTCGCGCCGGAGCTCGGCGTCGCGACGGAGACGGCCGGGCCGGTCGTGTCAGTGCTCTGCGTCGCCGCGACCAGGCCGGTCTGCAACGTCGTCGGCTGCGCGCCCATGTCGGCCAGCAGGTTCACCGTCGCCTGCTCCTGCACCGGGTCCTCGGCGGTGGCCAGGTCGTAGTGCAGCGTGGACAGGCCCCAGGCCCACTGCACCGTGCCCGAGCTGAAGACCAGCGCGCCGGACGCCGCCTTGTACAGCGTCAGGCTGTGCACGGCGGTGCCGTTGCCGTAGGTGTTCCCGTAGTCCTTCAGCAGCGTGCCGTTGGTGAGGTTGACGCTCGTCGAGGACATGTCGATCTCGCCCTGCGGTCGCACGGAGTTCGCGACGTCGCTGTCCCACTCGTAGCCGAGCGTCCCGGTCTGCATCGTGTACGTCTGGCCGGGTTGCAGCGAGGCGGCCGAGGTGTTTCGCCACAGCCGGTCGGTGCTGTACGGGTAGGTGACCGTGATCGCTTCCGCGTTGTAGCCGTTGGCGTCGAACAGCGTGCCGGTCAGCTGGTTCTGCGGGGAGTTGCCGCCGATGCCCGCGCCGTTCGGGTCCATCCAGGTGCCGGTCCACTGGCCGCTCGGGTCGGCGATGCCGTCCGGCGTCGGGAACTCCATCTTGGTCATCTTGTAGCAGGTGACCGTCCGGTCGGCGGCGCCGTCCACGATGCTCGGCGACAGCCTGGTGCGCCAGAAGACGTCGTTTCCGGCGAAGAACGCCAGGTTCACCCCGGCGTTGCGGGCCGCCGCCACCGCGTTCCACTGGTTCTGGTTCCAGTACTCGTCGTGGCCCGACGACATGAAGGTCTTGTGATTCAGCAGCAGGCTGCCCTGCGTGGAGACGTCGACGCCGCTCAGATAGCTGACGTCGTAGCCGTTGCGCTCCAGCCACTGGATCATCGCGTACTCGGACCCGAAGATCCCGTTCGATCCGGAGACGTTCATCGGCCGGTTGTAGCTGACCGCGTAGGCGCGGCCGTCGGGGGCGGGCCCGTTGCCCTGGTACAGGTCGTCGCCGCCGTACATGTTGTACGCCTGCCACGTCTGGTCCGAGGTCTGCACGACGATGTTGGAGTGGCTGGTCGGGTCGCTGACCACGAACGGGTACGGCATGAAGCCGTGGCCGGTCGTCTCGTCCAGGTCGGCGAGGTAGAGCCCTGAAACGGCGTCCGAGGGCACCGTCCACGTCGCGGTCACCGACCAGTTGCCGCAGTCCGTCTCGCCGGTGGGCGCGTCGCGGGCGCAGGCCGGCTGGGTGACCGCCGGGAAGATCGTGGTGGGCGAGGTCGGCATCAGCCGCGCGCCGTTGCCGCCGTACCAGCCGAGCCGGAAGATCTCCACCTTGTACGGGTCGGGGGAGTCGACCTTGAAGCTGATGGTCTGGCCCGGCGTGACGCTCGCCGCGGTGGAGAAGCCCTGGATGTCGCCCCAGGCGCTGGGCGAGTACCACTGGTTCATCGGCGTGCCCGGCTGCGAGTTCTCGCAGGCGACGGGGTTGGACCCGGGGCCGCAGGGATCGGCGTGCGCCGTGACGGCGGGTGCGATCACCGCCGCGAGCACGGCCAGGACCATGGCCACGATGATCATGGCCTTCCTGGAGCCGCGCAGATTAACGAAGAAAGCTGATACCGACCTGAAGTACATCGTCGCCCACCCCGGGCCTAGAAACGGTGAATTAGGAGTTCCTCGCCCCACACTGTGGCTAAAGATAGCGGTATGGCCCGGGAACGACAGCCACTTGTGGGCATTGTTGCAATACCTTCATCTAAGCCGATTCGAAGTGACGTTCGGTATCCGTCCGGTGTTGGCGGCCCTTCGGGAGGCGTGTCGCCCGGCGCGTCAGTTCGAGGGCGCGTCGATCTCGGTGCCGTCACGGAAAGTGTTGCCCGACCACACATTTCCGGTGCCGGTGGCGTTCCAGTGCGCGATCGGCCCGTAGAAGCCGGACTGCGGCCAGTACTCGTCCGAGAACACGTTGTCGGAGACCATCATCCGGGCCGCGCCGGCCCCGCCGCCGTACAGTGTGTAAGCGCCGCCGGCGAGCCAGTTGTCCCTGATCGTCACATCGGTCACCGGGCCGGAGTCCGGGTACAGGCCGATGGCCGCGGAGGCGCCCCGTTTCACGTCGATCGGGTTCAGCAGGGTGTTGTGCTCGATGCGAAGTCCGGTGGTGTCGCCGCCTTCGCTGATCACGGTGTCGGTGTGCTGGTAATAGCCGCTCCGGTTGATGAACGGCACCAGATCGTGCACGTAGTTGTCGTGGATATAGCCATGGCCGGTGGAAACGGTGTTTCCGAATACTGACAGGTCGTTCCAGCCGACCTCGACCGTTCCGTCACTCATATTCGACAGCGCGTAGTCCTCGCCGCCGTTGTCGGGCCCCTTTCCGGGCAGCGCGGTGATCATCGAGTGCAGAATGCGCAGGCCGGTGTGGCCGGGACGCAGGTTCACGCCCCACCAGTTCGTCGAGGTGATCTTGCTGTCGACGACGGTGACGTCGTCGGCGTAGATGTCCAGCGAGCCGCTCAGGTTCCAGCCCGAAATGACCGTGCCGTTGGTGCGGATGGAGATGTCGCCCGAGTGCGGGGTCAGTGTGGTCGAGCCCGGTCCGGTGTCCGCGGCGCTGGGGAATCCGCAGGCCGACGGCCCGGCGCAGGCGGGCCGCAACGTCGGGGCGGCGCCGGCGGTGCCCGAGGGGGTGACCCTTGCTTTCGGCGAGAGGGAGACGGTGGGAGTCGGCACCGGTAACGCCGAGCGCGTGACCCGGTACGTGGGAGCAGCCACGGAGGAGTCGTGCGGATGCCTGGTCGCCAGCGCGGTCACCACCGCGCCTGCGGTGCCGATCAGGGCGCCCGCGAGCGCGAGCATCAGGATCCTGCGCCGGTTGAGCCACCTTTCCGGCCCGGAGGAAGACCGGCCACGACGCCTGCGGTTCCCGCTCTGGCTCGGCCCGGGGCCGTCCATCTCGGGGCTGTCCGTTGAGGCGTCCGGATGGCTCAGCTCGCGGCTGTTCAACCCAGCGCCGTCGCGAGCGCCTCGGCCACGCGTTCCTGCTGCGCGGCGGTGATGTGCGGATGCAGAGGCAGTGAGACGATCCGCGACGCCGCGTCCTCGGCGTTCGGGAACGCGCCGGGCTCGTACCCGAGGTATGCGAAGGCCGGGGTGCGGTGCAGGGCCGTCGGATAGTGCACGCCCGCGCCGATTCCTTCGGCGTTGAGCTTGGCCACGAGGGCGTCGCGCCGCTCCCGGTCACCGCCGAAGGACTCAAGGCGGATGACGTACAGGTGCCATACGTGCTCGTTGCCGGGCTCCGTCGTCGGGAGCGTGATCCCTTCGAGCCCGGCGAGCAACTCGCCGTAGCGTTCGGCCGCAGTGCGTCGCGTCGCGTTCCACTCCGGCAGCCGCCGCAGCTTGGCCCGCAGCACCACGGCCTGAAGGGCGTCGAGCCTGCTGTTGAACCCGACCAGGTCGTGGCTGTACTTGCTCAGGCCGCCGTGGTTGGCCAGGGCCCTGACGGTCGCGGCGAGGTCGGCGTCGTCGGTGAGCACCGCGCCGCCGTCGCCGTAGGCGCCGAGGTTCTTGCCGGGGTAGAAGCTCGTCGCGGCGAGCCCGTCGGCTCCCGCGGTCCGGCCGAGCCTCGTCGCGCCCTGACACTGCGCCGCGTCCTCGATCACGCGCACGGTGGTGCCTGCGAGCTTCGCGGTCAGCTCCTCGACCGCGGCGTGCTGGCCGTACAGGTGCACCGGGACGACCGCGGTCGTGCGCGGTCCGACCGCCGCGAGCGCGGCCTGGACGTCGATCAGCTGGCTGCCGGGCTCGCAGTCCACGAGCACGGGACGCGCGCCGGTCCGGGCGACCGCCTCAGCGGTGGCGATGAAGGTGTTGGCGGGCAGCACGACCTCGTCGTCGGCTTCGCCGCGCGCGTTCCGGCGACCCCAGCCGACGTCCGCGGCGCGCAGCGCCAGTTCGAGCGCGTCGGTGCCGTTGGCCACGCCGACGCAGTGCCGCACCCCGCAGAACCGGGCGTATTCCTCCTCGAAGGCGGCGACCTCGGGTCCGCCGACGAAGCCGGTCGTGGCGAGCACCCGCTCGAAGCCAGCGGCGACCTCGTCGGCGACCTCGGCGTGCGCCGCCTTGAGATCGACCAGCGGAATCGGATTCGTCGGCGCCATTCCCTAAGCCAGCCTTTCCTTGACTTCCACATCTGTATTTTCCGGCGCTGTTTCACCAGGCGCTGCGTCGACATCACGCAGCATGCGCGCCGGATTCCCCACCCACACCTGCGCGGCCGGGACGTCGCATAACACGACCGAGCCCATGCCGATCATCGACCAAGCGCCGATTTTCACATTCTCACGGATCAAGGCGCCCGCCCCGACGTACGCTCCACGGCCGACGCTGACCCCGCCGCCGAACCGCACACCCGAGGCGATCGTCGCGAAGTCGCTCGCCGACACGTCATGCGTCAGGACCGCGTGCGGCATCACCGCCACATGCGCGCCCACCTCGACTGAGGCGGTCAGCACGGTCTGCGCGAGGATCACGCTGCCCGGACCGATCGACGAATCAGCCGAGATCTGCGCCGAGGGGTGCACCACGGTCGCGTACCGCTCCTCCGGCAGCCCGAGCCGCTCGACGATGCGCATCCGCGTGTCGTAGCGCCGCGGATTGCCGACGCACACCACCAACTGTGCCTGCGGCAGCGACTCCACCAAGTCCGCTCCGCCGATCACCGGCAGGCCGTCGACCCGCCGGCCGTGCAGCAGCGGGTCGTCGTCCAGGAATCCGAGCAGCCGCCAGATCGGCCGCCCGGTGTTGACCGCCACCGCGTTGATCGCCGCCACCGCCTGCGCGGTCTCGCGGGCGAAGCCGCCGGCACCGACGATCATCAGTTCTGGGGCGTTGCGCACCGCGTCGCGGTCCACTGCTCAGCCCGCCGGCTTCCGCAGCACGTCCACGATGTGCTCCTGCTGGGCGGCGGTGAGGGTGTGGAACAGCGGCAGGATCAGCGAATCGCGGGTCAGGCGCTCGGTGACCGGCAGCGGTACGTGCTCGACGTCCCGGTACGCCGGTTCCAGGTGCGCCGCCATGATCCCGCGCCGCGCCGAAACGCCCGCGGCGGCCAGCCGGCGCAGCGCGTCGTCGCGTCCGCCGGGGAAGTCCTCGGAGTCGAGCAGCACCCAGAACGACTGGAAATTGCTGCGTCCGTACTCGGGATCGCGCACCGGGGACACGCCGGGCAGGTCGGCCAGCAACTCGTGATAGCGGGTGGCCAGCTCGCGCCGCCGTACGATCATCTCGTCCAGCTTGTCCAGCTGTACCAGGCCGACCGCGGCCTGGATGTCGGTCATCCGGTAGTTGTAGCCGACTTCGAGGTAGCTCTCGAACACCGGACCGGTGCTCGCGTGCCGGGCCGCCGCCGACAGGTCCATGCCGTGCTCGCGCAGCCGCTTCAGCCGCCGCGCCTGATCGGCGTCGTCGAGCGTGATCATCCCGCCCTCGCCGGTGGTCAGCAGTTTGCGCGGGTGGAACGACCACGCCGCGATCTGCGCGCCCGCGCCGACCGGCTTGCCGCGATACGTCGAGCCCGCCGCGCAGGCCGCGTCCTCGACCAGCCGGAGTCCGTGCCGGGAACACAGCGCGCGCATCGCGTCCACGTCGGCGGGCATGCCGCCCTGGTGCACCAGCATCACGGCGCGCGTCCGGGCGGTCAGCACCGGTTCGACGGTCTCAGGCGTCAGATTCCCGGTCACCACGTCGACGTCGGCGAAGACCGGCGCCGCTCCGACGTACCGCACCGCGTTCGCCGTCGCGATGAACGAGAACGAGGGCACGACGACCTCGTCGCCCGGCCCGATCCCGCAGGCGACCAGCGCGAGATGCAGCGCGGTGGTGCAGGAGCTGACCGCGACCCCCTCCCGCGCACCGACCCGCGCCGCGAACGCCTCCTCGAAGCGCGCGACGCGCGGCCCCTGCGCGACCCAGCCGGACAGCACCGCCTGCGCGGCGGCTTCCGCCTCGGCCTCGCCGAGGTACGGGATCATGACCGGGATGCGGTCCATTCCTGTGCTCACGATGCTTGTTCCGCCCGCGCCTTCGCCGCCTCGGCCGCGCGGTCGGCGCGCCACCACTGCACCAGGCCGCGCAGACCCTCGTCCAGGCCGATCTCGGCGGTGAAGCCGAGCTTGCCCGCGGCCGCCGAGGTGTCGGCCAGCCGCCGGGTCACGCCGTTGACCGCGCGTTCCGGGCCGTGCTCGACCGGCAGGTCCGAGTCCATCGCCGCCAGCAGCGCCGCGGCCAGCTCCTTGAGGCTGGTCTCCTCGCCGCGCGCCACGTTGAAGACCTCGTCGGTCAGCGGCGAGCGCGCGGCCAGCAGGTTCGCCCGCGCGATGTCGTGCACGTGCACGAAGTCCATCGTCTGCTCGCCGTCGCCGAAGATGATCGGCGGCTGCCCGGCCTCGATCCGCTCCATCCAGCGGATCAGCACCTCGGTGTACTTGCCGTACGCGTCCATCCGCTGGCCGTAGACGTTGAAGTAGCGCAGCGCGAGGTAGTCGAGGCCGTACATGGCCTTGAAGCTGCGCAGCATGCCCTCGTTGAACGCCTTCGCCGCGCCGTAGAACGTGTCGTTGTTGTAAGGGTGGTGGTTCTCGGCCGTCGGGAAGAACTCGGCGAGCCCGTACACCGAGGCCGAAGACGAAGCGATCACCTTGCGCACGCCCGCGGCGGCCGCCGCTTCGAGCACGTTGAACGTGCCGTCCACCAGCACCTCGTTGGCCAGCCGCGGCTCCTGCGCGCACTGGGTGATCCGGATCGCGGCGAGGTGGAAGACCAGGTCGGCCCCCTCGATGGCGGCGCGCACCGTCTCCCGGTCGCGGATGTCGCCCTCGACGATCCTCACCGCGCTGCCGAATGTCGCAGCGTTCTCGGTTGCCCAGGCCAGGTTCTCCCGGCGGCCGCGGGTGAAGTCGTCGAGCACCCGGATCTGCGAGGCTCCCTCCCGCACCAGCAGGTCCACCAGGTTCGAGCCGATCGTGCCGGCCCCGCCGGTCACCAGGATCCGGCCGAGCGCGCCGTTTTCGGCGGCACTGGTTTCGACGGCACTGCTTTCCACCACTTACTCCCACCCTTTCAGACCGACCACCGCGCCCTGGAACTCCAGGCTGCGTGAGGCCGCTTCCAACACGTCGAGCACCCTCAGCCCCGCCCGCCCGTCGGTGAGCGGTGCGCGCCCGGTGCGGATCGCGGACGCGAACTCCTCCACCATCGCGCCCAGCGCCTCCCGCTCGGCCAGCGCCGGAGCGGTCATGTCGCCGGTGCGGTACGAGACCTGCATCTCGCGGCGCGCTTCGGCGCCGATCTCACTGGCCGCGGCCAGGTCCACGCCCCGGTCGAAGAGCGAGACCCGCTGCGCCGGGTTCAGGTCGTCCCACACCAGCGTCCGCTTGGAGCCGCCGATCATGGTCGTGCGCACCTTGGTCGGCGAGAGCCAGTTCACGTGGACGTGCGCGATCGCCCCGCCGTTCAGCCGCAGCGTGAGATACGCCACGCAGGCGCGCCCCGCGCCGATCGGGTCCGCGCCGTGCGCCGCGACGGCGACCGGTTCGACCCCTTCGGGCAGCACCGCGTCCAGGATCGACAGGTCATGCGGGGCCAGGTCCCATAGCACGTCCACGTCCCGCTGCACCAGCCCGAGGTTGATCCGCACCGAGTCGAAGAAGTGCAGCTCGCCGAGCGCGCCCTCGTGGATCAGCTCCCGGATCTTGGTGACCGCCGGGGTGTAGCAGTAGGTGTGGTCGCACATCAGCGTCAGCCCGCGCCGCTCGGCCTCGTCGACCAGGATCCTGCCGTCGGCGTAGGTCGCGGCGAGCGGCTTCTCGATCAGCACGTGCTTGCCCGCTTCCAGCGCGGCCAGCGCCAGATCCTTGTGCGTGGCCGCCGGGGTGGCGATCGCGACCGCGGCGACGGAGTCGTCCGCGAGCACCTCCGCGTAGTCGTCGGTCGTCGCGACCGTCGAATATCCGCCGAGCACCTTGCGGGCCCGGTTCACGTCGAGGTCGCACAGCCAGCGCAGCCGGAACGAGGCCGAGCCCTGGAAGTTGCGCACCAGGTTGGGGCCCCAGTACCCGGCGCCGATCACGGCGACGCCGAGCGGCCCCTCACCCGCGGGCGGCCGCCCCCCGGCCGATAGTTCAGTGGCACTGCTCAAGATGTTCGCTCCCCCTCTTAGAACGCACCGGTGCCGCGGACCACCGCGGACGTCGTGCGCAGCAGAATCATCGCATCCAGCTGCGGCGACCAGTTCTCGACGTAGCTCAGGTCCAGCCGGACCGACTCCTCCCAGGAGAGCATCGAGCGGCCGCTGACCTGCCACAGCCCGGTCAGCCCCGGCTTGACCGCGAGCCGGCGGCGCACCTCGTCGGTGTACTTCGCGGCCTCTTCGGGCAGCGGCGGGCGCGGCCCGACCAGGGACATCTCCCCGCGCAGCACATTGATCAGCTGCGGCAGTTCGTCCAGCGAGCACTTGCGCAGCACCCGGCCGACCGAGGTGATCCGCGGATCGCGCCGGATCTTGAACAGTACGCCGTCGCTCTTCTCGTTCAGGTGCTCAAGCTGCTCGCGCATCCGCTCCGCGTCGACGACCATCGTGCGGAATTTGAGGCAGGTGAACTGCGCCGCGTTCAGCCCGACCCTGGTCTGCCTGAAGAGCACCGGACCTGGGCTGGTCGAACGCACCAGCACCGCGACGCCGAGCATGATCGGCGACATCAGCATCAGCAGCAGCGCCGCCGCCACGCGTTCGAGCCCGTCCTTGACCGCGCGCAGCGGCCCGGACAGGATCGGCGCGCGGATGTGCAGCAGCGGCAGGCCGTCCACCGAGTCGACCGTGATCCGCTCGGGGGCCACGCCGACCAGCACCGGCACGATCGCGAGGTCCACGTCCTGCTCGTGCAGCCGCCAGGACAGCTCGCGCAGCGCGGAGCCGTCGAGTTCGGGGCTGGCGAGCACGACCACCACGTCGCAGCCCATTGTCACCGCGGTGTCGGCCACCGAGTCGAGATCGCCGTGCACGGCCAGTTCGAGGCTCTCCGCCTCGCCCGGCTCGGTCGGCCCGACCAGGCACGCGCCGACGATCCGCAGCCACGGCGCCCGGTTCGGCCGCACCTGCTCGGCGAAACCGGAGATCGAGCTCGCGTGTCCGACCAGGAGCACCCTCTGCTGCTGCGCGCCCCACCCGGCGCGGGCCAGCCACGCGCGGGCCACCGTGCGCGAGAGCGGGGTCAGCAGCGCGGCCAGCGCTATCGCCATGATCACCTGGCGCACCAGCGACATGCTGTCCACCAGCAGGGCACTGGCCGCCACGCCCGCGGCCAGCAGCCCGACGGCGGCACCGAGCACCTTGCGGCCGATCGCGGCGTCCATGCCGGTCCGCCGCCGGTCGTAGGCCCGCTCCAGCCACAGCGCCAGCACCCAGCCGAACGGCATCAGCACGACGGCGAGCCGCGACGGAAATATCTGGAGTTCGTCGGAGTCGCTGCCCGCCGGGTGCCACGCGTATGCCATCAGCGCGCCCATCAGCGCCGCGACTACGTCCGCGAGCAACAACGTGCGTAAGTGAAACGTTTCCCGATCATAGCGCCGCGTTCGCACGTCCGAACGGGTTCTGCGCTCAGGCGTCAGCACATTCAAGACCGTCACCGGTCGTCCCCCCACACTCAGCGCGAATACCGCGCTCAGCCGTCAGAAACCGTGCACCTGCAACATTGTGATCCCACCCTGGACCCCACCCACCTAACTGGGGCTCGGTGACGCTCAAGATACCGTGATCGAACAGAATCTGTACGCTCCGAGGAAAAATGACCGGAAGTTCCCAAGCTCGCGGCGGGCGCGCGCAGCGGCCGTTCTCGCGCCGGAGCTGACCCGGGAACGAACAGCGAATTTCACCAACGCGTGGACAAGGCATGACGCGCACTTGATACTGCCTTCTGTGACAAGCGTGGTAGTGCCCGCACACAACGAGGCGGCGGTGATCGGCCGCCTCCTCTCGGGTCTCGTTGCCGACGCCGCGTCGGCAGAATCTGACGGGGCAGATGTTTTCGGGGTCGTCGTCGTTGCCAATGGGTGTACGGACCAGACGGCCGAAGTCGCGGCGCAGTACTCCGACGTGCGCGTCGTCTCGACGCCCGTGCCGAACAAGCATCATGCGTTGCGACTCGGCGACGAGCACGCCGTCGGCTTCCCGCGTCTCTATGTGGATGCCGATGTGGAGTTGCGTGCCGCCGACGTGCGCGCGCTGGCCGAGGCGCTCGAAGAGCCCGGCGTGCACGCCGCCGCTCCGGCGCGCCACACTCCGCTGGACGGCTGCCCGTGGACGGTGCGCTGGTATTACCAGATCTGGGAGCAGCTCCCCGTGGTGCGCGAGGGGCTGTTCGGTCGCGGCGTGATCGCGCTTTCCGCCGAGGGGCACGCGCGGATTTCCGGTTTGCCCGAATTGATGGGCGATGACCTCGCCGCGTCACTTTCGTTCGCGCCGCAGGAACGCCGCATCGTCGAGCGCGCGCGCGTCACTGTTCGCCCCCCGCGCACGATGAGTGACTTACTGCGGCGGCGAATCCGCTCGATGACCGTGACCACGCAGGCCGCCACGCAGACCGATCTGCCCGGCTCGCGCACCAGCACCGCTCACCTCAAGGCGCTGCTACGCGAGGCGCCGCTGCGCAACGGGCCGAGACTGGCCTGGTTCGTCGCCGTCACCGCGATCGCCCGCGCCCGGTCGCGCCGCGCCGTCAAGGCCGGAGACTTCACCACCTGGCTGCGCGACGAGAGCAGCCGCACCGC
>NZ_DASYZI010000317.1:0-5319 GCF_035946395.1 Actinocrinis sp. | reverse complement strand
GATTGACGATCGCCGGGACGAGCCACTCGTAGATCGACCCGTCGCAGACGCCGTTCTGCTCCATGAGGCCCTTGCCGTTGTGCGTCAGCCTACTGTTCCGCACGAGCTCTTGGGCCTCAGCGTAACGTAGCACGGGCGAATCGAGCGGGGTGCACGCGTCACGGTGCCGCTCTTGGGCAAGCTCGAAGAGATCGACGGCCGGCTGATCCATGCCGTCGATCGCGACGCCGAGGCCGGCGGTCAGTGCGCGTCGGCGCCGCGGATCGCCTTTCGCGTCAAGCCGAAGCAGAACGCTGTCAGCAGTGACGCGCCGGTGATGTAGAAGAAGCTCCGGCTTCCGTAGGCGTCGACGAGGAATCCGACCACTGCGACCGACACCGGGAACAGGCTGACGCCGCTGAACATGATCGCTGACATGGTGCGGCCGAGCAGGTGCGGCGGCGTGCCCTTCTGAACGGTGGTGACGACCAGCACGTTGGTGATGGTCGCGGCCACCCCGGCGAAGGCGAGCAGGACGACGGCGCCCGCGAGGCCGGCCAGTGGCGTCAGCGTGACGCAGACGGCCAGCACGAGCCCGGAGAGCATGGCCGCGCGGCCCCGGGAGCGCACCGACGCGAAGCCCGCCGCGAACAGGCCGCCGACCATCGAGCCGGCGGCGAACGCGGCGAGCATCACGCCGAGCCCCCGCGCGCCGGCGCCGAATTCCTTGGTGGCGAGGACCGGCAGCGCGACGCGGTTCAGCCCGCCCATGGTGAGGTTCGCCACGATCGTGACCACGAGGATCGAGCGCAGCAGCGGCGAGGTGCGCAGCAGGCCGAAGAAGCCCTTCGGCTCGTCCGCGTGTTCGGCACCTTTCTCCTTCACCTTGGCCTTGGCCTTCTTCGCCGGCGCCGCCGTGAGCCGCAGCCGGGCGATGGCCAGCAGCGTGAGCGCGGAGATCGCGAAGGTCGCGCAGTCGATGCCGAAGGCGACCGCCGGATCGGCAAACCCGACGACGAGCCCTGCGACGCTCGGCCCGATCAGCCCGGCGGCGTACGTGATCGTGGTGTTCAGCGCGTTGCCCGCGGCGAGGTCCTCAGCGGGCAGCAGGCCGGGCATGACCGCCCATTCGGCCGGCATGAACAGCCCGGCGAGCAGCCCCACCGGGCCCGCGATCATCGCGATGGCCGCCGTGCCGCCCCATCCCGTGGCCGCGACCGCCGTCAGGCCCGCGGCCAGCAGCATCCGGCCGAGGTCGGAGACCGCCATGATCCGCACGGCGCCGTAGCGGTCCACCAGGACCCCGGCGACCGGCGTGGTGAGCAGCCGTCCGAATCCGAACGCCGAGACCACGACGCCGATCTGCGCCGCCGAGCCGCCGCGCGCGAAGATCAGCAGCGGCAGCGCCACGACCTGGAAGGCGTTGCCGAACTCCGAGATCGCCTGGCCGAGCACGAGGAACCGGAACGGACGCACCCGCAGCGGCGCGACGGTCAGCCGGGGACGGAAGCGGGCACGCAGCGACGGTGACGGTGAGGAGGACGAGGGTGCGCTCGTGGAAACCTGCTCGGTGTCAGCCATGCAGCGCCACCGGCAGCGATTCGAGTCCCCGCAGCATGATCGTGTCGCGCCACGGCAGTGCCGCCTCGTCGGCCGCCAGTTCGATGTTCGGGAAGGCCGCGAGCAGCCCGCCGAGCGCGATCTCCGCTTCCAGCCGGCCGAGGAACGAGCCGAGGCAGCGGTGGATGCCGTACCCGAACGCCAGATGGCCGGGATCGCCCCGGCGCACCAACAGCCGGTCCGGGTCGGGGAACCGCTTCGGGTCGCGGTTGGCCGCGCCGAGCGAGAGCATCACCAGTTCGCCCTCCGGGATCGTCACGCCGCGCACGTCCACCGGTTGCGAGGTGAACCGGATCGTGGCCATGCACACCGGCGCCTCGTAGCGCAGGAACTCGTCCACGGCGGTGGAAAGTATGTCAGGGTTCGCACGCAGGTCGGCCAGCTGGTCGGGGTTCTTCAGCAGCGCGAGCAGCGCCGTGCCGAGCAGGTTGACCGTGGTCTCTTGCCCGCCGATCAGCAGCAGGTAGACCATCGCGACCACCTCGCGCTCGGTCAGCCTGCCGTCCCCGCTCGACTCGACCAGAGCGGTCAGCAGGTCGTCGGTGGGCCGCGCGCGCCGCTGCGCGATCTGCGCCTCGAAGTACTCGACCAGTTCGGCCGTGGCGCGGGCGAAGTCGTCCGGGCCGCTGTCCGTCAGGATGTCGGTCGACCAGCGCCGGAACAGGTCCCGGTCGCTGTTCGGAAAGCCCAGCAGCGCGCAGATCACCGCCATCGGCAGCGGAAGGGCGAAGTCGAGCACGAAGTCGGCGCTCTCCCGCTGCGCCAAGCCGTCGAGCAGCCGGGCGGCGATGCCCTCGACCATCGGGCGCATCGCCCGGATCCGGCCCGGGGTGAACGCGCCGTGGATCAGCTGTCGCAGCCGGGTGTGGTCCGGCGGGTCGCTGTTGAGCATGTGGATGATGTCCGCGCCGATCTTCGTGCCGGCGACCCGCCGCTGCTGGATCTCCCGGGCGCGGCGCGCGTCCTGGCCCAGCCGCGGGTCCGCGAGCGCGGCGCGAACGTCGTCGTACCCTGTCATCAGCCACATCTGGAGGCCGTCGTCGTCGGTCATGACGGAGACCGGCGAAGCCTCGCGCAGCCGCGCGAACAGAGGGTACGGGTTGCGGGTCAGCTCGCCGTCCGCCGGCGTCGCAGCGTTCTGCGTGGACAAGGGATCCTCCGGCCTCTGCTCGGCGCTCATCAGACGATCATCGACGGGTTGGGCCAGCGGTGCACCGGCGCGGGCAGCCACCACACCAGGCCGCCCTGCTCGGCCACCAGGTCCGCCTCGCGCAGCGAGGCCAGCAGTTCGGCGGGCAGTCGCGCCGCGGCGACGCCTTCGAGCAGCGGCTCGATCGCGGCCAGCGCGTCCGGTTCGTCGAGGGTGACGAGCTCCAGCGTGCCGCGCCGCCGGTCGCGCACCTCGACGAAGCCGGGTCCGCGCCGGAACACGCACATGCACGGCAGGTACCGCTCCCGCCACTCGCGCGCGACCAGCGGGTCGGCGCCGACGACCGCGGACGGCGGGAAGAGGTGGGCGAATCTGCGCGTCCTGACGCAACCGTCGTCGCAGGACGCTGTCCACGCCACGGCCGCGCCGAGAGCCGTCATCTCGCGCAGCAGGACGAGCGCGTCGAGGGATTGCGGCGAGGCGTCCGCGCACAGTCGTACCTGTTCGTCGAGGCGTATGGCCCGCCGTCCCGAGCGGTACAGCTTCGCGGCGGAGGTGCTCAGTGGCGCCGTGAGCGTGTCGGCGCCGAACGCGGCACCGGGTACGAACAGCCGGGTGTCCCAGTCGGTGCGGCGGGCGGCACGTTGTTGTACGCGCACCAGCAGCTGATTGTCCGCCTCCACGGCGACGTGGACAACGTGCCCGCCGTCGTGGAAGAGCAGTCCGAGCCGCGTCCACTGGTCGATCAGGTCTCTGACGAACGGTTCGCCGCCGGGCAGCCGCGCCGCGAGTGTCGCCGGGTTTCGCGGCTTCTCCAGCAGCCGGAACAGTTCCAGCTGCACCGGATCGCGCAGTTCGATGACGTGCCAGTCGTAACCGGGCCTGGTGTTCGTCAGCACGATGCGGTCGCCGAGGTCGTCGTGGCTCAGTGAGCTGTCGGGGTGGTTGCCGATCCACGCCGCCAGCGCCTCGCCGAGGCGGCCGGCGAGTTCGTCACCGATGCCGCGTGCCGGGGCCATGAAGACGTAGGCCAGGTCCATCAGCTCGGCCTCCGGCAGCCGGTAGGTGTGCCGGTACTGGACCGCCGGGCGCAACACGTCGAAGCCCAGGTCCGGGCGGTTGAAGTACGGGCTGAACCGCTCGACCACGATGCGCGCCTCACCGGACGGCGGGTCCAGGTGGTGCAGCGCGGGCAGTTGGTCGATGACCGAGGTGTAGTCCTCGTCGCGCTCACCGGGGAAGCCGTACAGGTAGTTCCACGACATGGTGACGCCGGCGCTCTGCGCGTCACGCAGGGCCCTGACGTTCTGGCAGCCGCTGATGCCCTTGTCCATGATCCGCAGCACGCGGCTGGAGAGGTTCTCGACGCCGGGCTGCACCTGCACGACGCCGGACTCGCGCAGCGTGTCGAACTGGTCGCGGCGCAGGTTCGCCTTGACCTCGAAGTGCAGCCGCAGGTCGTACCCGGACTGCGCGAAGGCGGGCAGCGCCGTGTCGAAGTATCCGAGGTCGAGGATGTTGTCCACGACGATGAAGTCGAGCAGCCGGTGGCGCCGCGCCAGGCCGAGCACCTCGGCGACGAACGCGGCCGGCGGCTTGCTGCGAAACTGCATGGACGAGCCGTTGAGCCCGCAGAAGGCGCAGTGGTGCTTCTCGCCCCACCAGCAGCCGCGCGCCCCCTCGACGACGAGCTTCGGCTCCACCCAGCCCGCTGCGCACGAGGACTCCAGGCGCTCGAAGTACGCGTCGTAATCGGGCGCGGCGATCGCGGACGGAGGCAGCGGCGCGGTCGGCATCGTGTTCGCGACGCTGGTCCCGTCGGCCGCCCGATGACAGAGGCCGCCGATCGCGTCGAAGCCCGCACCGCCGGTTTCCTCGATGGCTGACAGGAGCGCGGGCAGCGCCAGTTCGCCCTCACCGCGGATCACGAAGTCGACGAACGGGAAGGCCCGGTGCAGCGCGGCGCCCTGCGGTCCGTCGCAGTTCGCCCCGCCGAACGCGATCAGGGTCCGGGGTTTGATGCGCTTGACGGCGCGGGCGGCGGCCAGGCTGGCGGTGTTCTGCTGGAAGGTGGTGGTGAAGCCGACGAGGTCGGGTTCCAGGCGGGCGAGGTCGTCGGCGAGCAGCGCGATGAAGTCGGGGGCGTGCGCGCGCACCGTGCGGGCCAGTTCGAGCTCCCCCTCGGTCGCACCGTTGCCGCGGATGAACCCGGCGTATTCGGGGTCGAACCCGGCCGCCGGATCGTCGTACAAGGCCCCTGCGAAGGCCCAGTCGCCGAGGCCGAGGAAGTAGGAGCGGTCGGAGAAGTAGCGGTAGTCCTCGCCGTTCAGCCCGAACTCGCGCGACGCCCAGTCGGCGAAGTCCAGGTTCGCGTACCGCGCGACGGTCTCGTGGCCCGCGCGCCGCGTGACTGCGCCAAGGATCCCCATCGCGAGCGACGGGGTGTCGAGGGCGCCCCACGGCATGTGCACCAGCACGACGCGCATCGCGATCACGCTCCAGATCGAGGGCCGGCCGGGACGCCGGGGAGCGATCCCGGCCGGCGGTGTACTCGGGTGTTGCGCAGTGCA
>NZ_DASYZI010000316.1:0-11201 GCF_035946395.1 Actinocrinis sp. | reverse complement strand
CTTTTCCCACAGCCTGTGGATGCCTGGGGATAACTTCTGTGCATAAACCGTGCAGGTCCCCGCGCTATCACCGATTCGAGTGAACAGGTTATCCCCAGGCCTGGTGATCATTTTGGGGATAGGTTGTGCAAAACCGGGTTCCGGCTGTGGACGCGCTGGGGACAACTTTTCGTCATCCACAGGACACCTTCACTTGTCCCCAGCTTCTCCACAAGCCCTGTGGATGAAAATACCGGCGCTGAACTGGGAAAAGAACGCTTTTCCACATTTCCACAGCGCCTACTACTACGACTACAGAGAGATAAGCCGGGAAGAAGCACGGCAGTGGTCTGGGCGAAAATCTGTGGAAAAGCCTCGGCCGGTGTCCGAGGTCCGGTCTTCCGCCACCCCGCTACAGTGGCGCCGAAGACCACCAAGGCCCGCTGCGGAGCCCTCTTCAGCTTTCTTCCGTCCACAGCCCTGTGGAAAACCTTCGCGCCGAGCGAACCTGCGCGAAGCCGTCATCCACAGTCGGTGGAAGGCGGCATGATGGTTGACTACTCGGCCCCGCGCGCCACGGCGCGCGGCCTCGACTGCCAGGAGGCGGAAATCCGGTGAAGTTCCGTGTGGAACGTGACGTACTTGCCGACGCGGTCGCCTGGACCGCCCGTTCGCTGCCGGCCCGCCCGCCGGCCCCGGTGCTCGCCGGGCTGCTGCTGCGGGCCGAGGACAGCCTGCTGACCGTCTCCGGATTCGACTACGAGGTCTCGGCGCGCGCCGAGGCTTCCACCGACATCGAGGAAGGCGGCACCGCGCTGGTCTCCGGCAAGCTGCTGGCGGAAATCACCCGTTCGCTGCCCAACCGCCCGGTGGAGATCGCCACCGAGGGCTCCAAGGTCATCCTCGTCTGTGGCACCTCGCGGTTCACGCTTCAGACCATGCCGGTGGACGACTACCCGTCACTGCCCGACATGCCCGGCGCCAGTGGCGCCATCGCGGGCTCGACCTTCGCGGCCGCCGTTGCTCAGGTCGCGGTCGCCGCGGGCAAGGACGACACGCTGCCGTTCCTCACCGGCGTACGGATCGAGATCAATGGCGACACCCTCCGGCTCGCCGCGACCGACCGCTACCGGCTCGCCGTACGCGAGATCATGTGGAAGCCCGAGCACGCGGATGCCGAAGCCGTGGCACTGGTGCCGGCCAAGACCCTCTACGACATCGCCAAGTCGCTCACTTCGGGCGAGTGGGTCACCATCGCGCTGTCCTCCGAGGACGGCAAGGCGGGCGAGGGGCTGATCGGCTTCGAGGCCGGCGGCCGCCGCACCACGACCCGGCTGCTCGAAGGCGAGTTCATCAAGTACAACGCGCTGTTCCCGGCCGAGTACACCGGCGCCGCGGTGATCGAGACCGCGCCGCTGATCGAGGCGGTCAAGCGGGTGGCGCTGGTCGCCGAGCGCAACACGCCGGTCCGGCTGAACTTCTCCGCCGGGCAGGTCACCCTCGAAGCCGGCTCCGGCGACGAGGCGCAGGCCTCGGAGTCGATGGACGCGGTGTTCGAGGACGCCGACATCTCGGTCGCCTTCAACCCGGGCTATCTCCTCGAAGGCCTCGGGGCGATCGACGCGCCGTACGCGCAGCTGTCCTACACGACGTCCACGAAGCCCGCGGTGATCACCGGCCGGCCGGCCGTGGACGCCGAGCACGATCCGGCGTACCGCTACCTGATCATGCCGATCCGTCTCTCCGGCTGAGCCGGGCGGGCCACGGCGGGCACTGCGCGGGGGCACGGTGTGCGGCCATCGGGCGCCGGCGATACGGTCGAATCCATAAACTGACGCCATAAACTGACGACGGGGTCGGCCGAATCACGCACCACGCACCAGTCCACAGCAGAGGGACAGAGGGAAGGCGTCATGGAACTCGGACTCATCGGCCTGGGCAAGATGGGCGGGAACATGCGCGAGCGCATCCGCCAAGCCGGCCACACCGTGGTCGGATACGACCGCAGCCCCGACCTGACGGATGTCGGCTCGCTCAAGGACCTGGTCGGCGCCCTCCCGGCGCCCCGGGTGGTCTGGGTCATGGTCCCGGCAGGAGCGCCGACCCAGTCCACCATCGAGGAACTCGGCGAGTTGCTCGCCGAGGGCGACGTGGTCGTCGACGGCGGCAACTCGCGGTGGACAGACGACAAGAAGCACGCTGCGCACTTGGCCGCCAAGGGCATCGGCTTCGTGGACGCCGGCGTGTCCGGTGGCGTGTGGGGCCTGCGCAACGGCTACGCACTGATGGTCGGCGGTACGGACGCGAACGTCGCGAAGGTGCAGCCGGTCTTCGACGCGCTGAAGCCCGAGGGCGAGTTCGGGTTCGTGCACGCCGGCGCGGTCGGCGCGGGCCATTTCTCCAAGATGGTCCACAACGGCATCGAGTACGCGATCATGCAGGCCTACGCCGAGGGCTGGGAACTGCTCGAAGCGGTACCCGAGGTGACCGACGTGCGCGAGGTCTTCCGCTCGTGGAGGGAGGGCACGGTCATCCGGTCCTGGCTGCTGGACCTGGCCGTCGCCGCGCTTGAGCAGGACGAGCACCTGGACAAGCTGCGTGGCTACGCCGAGGACTCCGGCGAGGGCCGTTGGACGGTCGAGGCGGCCATCGACCACGCCGTGCCGCTACCCGCGATCACCGCCTCGTTGTTCGCCCGGTTCTCCTCCCGCCAGGAGGACTCCCCGTCGATGAAGATGGTCGCCGCGCTGCGCAACCAGTTCGGCGGACACGCCGTCACCGGCGCCGACGGCAAGACGGCCGCCGAGCACCGCAGCCCCGACGCCTGATACGGCACCTGATCGAATTCGGCGCCCGGCACGGCGCCCGATCAAAGTCAGTGCCTGATCAAAGTCAGCAGCAACACCGAAGAACGCGACAACAGGAAAGCAGTGCGTCTCAGCCATCTGTCGCTGGCCGACTTCCGGTCGTACGCCGGCCTTGAGCTACCCCTTGAGGCCGGCGTCAGCGTGCTCGTCGGACCCAACGGCCAGGGCAAGACGAACATCATCGAGGCGATCGGCTACCTCGCCAACCAGGGCAGTCACCGGGTCGGCCAGGACGCGCCGCTGGTACGCGCGGGCGCCGAGCGGGCCGTGGTGCGCGGCGCGGTGTGGCACGAGGACCGCACCGCGCTGGTCGAACTGGAGATAAACCCGGGCCGGTCGAACCGGGCGCGGCTCAACCGCTCGCCGGTGAACCGCCCCCGCGACGTGCTCGGCTACCTTCGCACGGTGCTGTTCGCGCCGGAGGATCTGGCGCTGGTCAAGGGAGATCCGGCGGAGCGCCGCCGATTCATCGACGAACTCCTGGTCGCCCGCGCGCCGCGCTACGCAGGGGTGCGTGCCGACTACGAGCGGGCGCTCAAGCAACGCAACGCCCTGCTGCGGTCCGCGTCGATGCTGCGCCGGTCGCGCGGAGGACAGACTCCTGATCCGAGCACGCTCGACGTGTGGGACGCCCATCTCGCGAAGGCGGGCGCGCAGCTGCTCGCGGCCCGGCTCACGCTGCTGCGCGCGCTGGCTCCCTTGGTGGACAAGGCATACGGCACGATCGCCGGCCATCCGGGTGCGAGTCTTGAGTACCGTCCCTCCTGCCCGCTCGAATCCGCCGCCTCGGCCGACGACCTCCAAGCCGCGCTCGCCGCAGCCTTGGCGCAGTCCCGGCCGGACGAAGTGGAGCGCGGCGTCACACTCGTCGGCCCGCATCGCGACGACCTGATGCTGGCCATCGACTACGGCAGCGGGCCACTCCCGGCGAAGGGCTACGCGAGTCACGGCGAGTCGTGGTCCTTCGCCCTGGCGATCAAGCTCGCCGCCTACGAACTGCTGCGGTCCGACGGAATCGAGCCGGTGCTGCTACTCGACGACGTTTTCGCAGAGTTGGACTCCTCACGCCGGACCCATCTCGTCTCCGTCGCGTCCACGGCCGAACAGGTGCTGATCACCGCTGCCGTCGCGGCCGACGTTCCGCCAGAGCTGGACGGCTTGCGCTACACGGTCGCCAAGGGCGCCGTCACCAAGGACCCGGCCGCCAAGGACACTGTCATGCGCGGCGACGACAACGGCGACGATGACAACGAGGATGACGGCAGAGACAGCGTCGCGCGCGACGACGATGCGGAGCGTGCGCGATGACTGCTCAACACGACGGGGGCTATTCGTCCCCTCAATCGTCACCGCAGAGTGGTGACGCGCGCGGCCCCGACCTCGCCCGCGCCGCGCTGGCCGCGGCCCGCACCCGCGCTCGCCAGATCGAGGAGGGCAGGGCGCTGCGACGTGGCTCCGCCGCGGCACAGGCCCGCCGCTCCAGCGCCCGCCCCGACGAGCGCGACCCGCAACCGCTTGAAGCCACGCTGTCCCGGCTCTTGGCCGAGGCCGGTTGGGAAGCCCCGGCGGCCGTCGGCGGGATCATCCACGGCTGGGCGGACATCGTCGGGCCGCGCATCGCCGCGCACTGCGTGCCGGTCTCCTACGAGGACGGCGTGCTGACGGTGCAGACCGATTCGTCGGCCTGGGCCACCGAACTGCGCAACCTGTCCGCGATGCTGCTCTCCCGGCTCAACTCGGCCGTGCCCCGCCGGACCATCCCCGGCGGTCCACCGCAGCCCGCGATAGAACGCATCTCGGTGCTCGGCCCCAATCCGCCGAGTTGGCGGCGCGGTCGGCTGTCCGCGACCGGGGGATCCAGAGGCCGCCGTGATCCCTAGGGTGTACCAGACGCCGCGCGCTGATCCGGCTCACGTCTTAGACACGTCAGGCGCACGATCCCTAGGCATCCATCGGCTGGGCTAAGCGGATATACAGGGTAAATGCCGGACATCTGTCGGACCGGCCGCATACACAGCACCGTTGGCATCCGCTCCACACACCCGTTTAACTCGAATCAGTGACGGTTGCTCATCGCATATCGTAATCCTCCGACAATCGGCTGTTATGCCTCGTAGTCGCGGATGGCGCCAACATCGCATCGAGCGTCGGCTGACCCCACCTTAGGTGGGGGGACACTTGACCGAGGGGTGGATCAGCTCAGAATGGCCGTCAGGCCGCGTATGCCGCCTTCAGTCCCCCGGAACCGATAGAATGAAGCCAGATCCAGGCAGCCGAGGAAATCCGGCGGTCGGCGACCATTCGCCGTACGTGGGCCCCCAGTCCGCCTGCCGCTGGTGCCGCGCAGGCGCGCTCCAGCTCGTCGCTCTGCGGCCCCGGTGCCTCGCTCTGCCGGCCCGGTGCCGCTGACGTTGAGAAAGGTTTCGCGTCCGTGGTCGATCCAGAACACTCCACGCCGTCCGCCCCCGTATCCGGCGCCCCGGCAGCCGCCGCACCCGCGCCCCGGCAGCACAGCAACAACGGCGACTACGACGCCAGCGCGATCAGCGTCCTTGAGGGCCTCGAAGCGGTGCGCAAGCGCCCCGGCATGTACATCGGCTCCACCGGCGAGCGCGGCCTGCACCACCTCGTCTACGAGGTGGTCGACAACGCCGTGGACGAGGCGCTGGCCGGATACTGCGACGACATCCAGGTCACCCTGTTGGCCGACGGCGGCGTGTGCGTCGTCGACAACGGTCGCGGCATCCCGGTGGGCGTGGTGCCAGGTCAGGACAAGCCCGCCGTCGAGGTCGTGCTGACCGTGCTGCACGCCGGTGGCAAGTTCGGCGGCGGTGGGTACGCGGTCTCCGGCGGCCTGCACGGCGTCGGCGTCTCCGTGGTCAACGCGCTGTCCACCCGGCTGACCGTCGCGGTCAAGACCGAAGGCCATCTGTGGACCCAGGAGTACCTGCGCGGCACGCCCACCGCCGACCTGCGCAAGGGCAGCCCGACCGTCGAGACCGGCACCACCGTGACCTTCTGGGCCGACGACGAGGTCTTCGAGACCACGACCTACAGCTTCGAGACCCTCGCCCGGCGCTTCCAGGAGATGGCGTTCCTCAACCGTGGCCTGACCATCTCGCTGACCGATGAGCGCCCGGAGTTCAAGGACGAGGAGGGCAAGGGCCGCGCGGTCGTCTTCCGCTACGACGGCGGCATCGCCGACTTCGTGCGCCACATCAACGCGGCCAAGGGCGAGCTGGTGCACCCTCAGGTCATCGAGTTCGCGTCCGAGGACACCGACCGCAAGATCTCCGCCGAGATCGCGATGCAGTGGAACAGCCAGTACTCCGAAGGCGTGTACACGTTCGCCAATACGATCAACACCCCGGACGGCGGCACCCACGAGGAGGGCTTCCGCTCCGCGCTGACCAACGTGGTCAACCGGTACGCCAAGGACCAGAAGCTGCTCAAGGACAAGGACGACAACCTCGCCGGCGAGGACATCCGTGAGGGCTTGACCGCGATCATCTCGGTCAAGCTCGGCGAGCCGCAGTTCGAGGGCCAGACCAAGGCCAAGCTCGGCAACACCGAGGCCCGCACCTTCGTGCAGAAGATCACCTACGAGCAGCTGGCCGACTGGTTCGATCGCAACCCCAACGAGGCCAAGGACATCGTGCGCAAGTCGATCCAGGCGGCCACCGCCCGGATCGCCGCCCGCAAGGCCCGCGAGCTGACCCGGCGCAAGGGCCTGCTGGAAACGATGGCGCTGCCCGGCAAGCTGGCCGACTGCCAGTCCACCAACCCGGCGCTGTGCGAGATCTTCGTCGTGGAGGGCGACAGCGCCGGCGGCTCGGCCAAGTCGGGCCGCGACCCGAAGGTACAGGCGATCCTGCCGATCCGCGGCAAGATCCTCAACGTCGAGAAGGCCCGCATCGACCGGGTGTTGCAGAACAACGAGGTCCAAGCGCTCATCTCCGCCCTCGGCACCGGCGTCCACGACGACTTCGACATCAGCAGGCTGCGCTACCACAAGATCATCCTGATGGCCGACGCCGACGTGGACGGCCAGCACATCACCACCCTGCTGCTGACCCTGCTGTTCCGCTTCATGCGCCCGCTGATCGAGGCCGGGCACGTGTACCTGGCCGCCCCGCCGCTCTACAAAGTGAAGTGGACCAACAACGACTTCGCCTACGCCTACTCGGACCGCGAGCGTGACGTCCTGCTGGCCGCTGGCGCCGCCGCCGGGCGCCGGGTGAAGGACGACACCGTCCAGCGGTTCAAGGGTCTCGGCGAGATGAACGCCGAAGAGCTGCGGATCACCACCATGGACCGCGACTCGCGGATCCTGCGGCAGGTCACCCTCGACGACGCGGCCCAGGCCGACGAGCTGTTCTCGATCCTGATGGGCGAGGACGTCGAGGCGCGCCGCTCGTTCATCCAGCGCAACGCCAAGGACGTGCGGTTCTTGGACATCTGACGCTGTCTCGACATCTGAGCCGGCCCCGGGCCAGCACCCGGCGGCCGACCTCCCGCGACCCGACCTGACCTAAGGAACCACTCTCCGTGTCCGACGAGAACAGCCCCGCCGACGACGGCGTGACGGACCCGACCCCGATCTCCACCCTGCCTGACTCGACGCAGCCCGAGCAGCAGACCGGCGACCGCATCGAGATGGTCGACCTGCTGACCGAGATGCAGCGCTCCTACCTCGACTACTCGATGGCGGTCATCGTCGGGCGCGCGCTGCCCGAGGTGCGTGACGGCCTCAAGCCGGTGCACCGCCGTGTGCTCTATGCGATGTACGACGGCGGCTACCGGCCGGACCGCGGCTACTTCAAGTGCGCGCGCGTCGTCGGTGAGGTCATGGGTGTCTACCACCCGCACGGCGACTCCGCGATCTACGACACCCTCGTCCGGCTCGCGCAGCCGTGGGCGATGCGCATGCCACTCGTCGACGGAAACGGCAACTTCGGCTCCCCGGGCAACGATCCCGCCGCCGCGATGCGGTACACCGAGTGCAAGCTCGCTCCGCTCGCCATGGAGATGCTGCGCGAGATCGACGAGGACACCGTCGACTTCAACCCCAACTACGACGGCCGCTCGCAGGAGCCCGTCGTACTCCCCTCCCGCTTCCCCAACCTCCTCGTCAACGGTTCTTCCGGCATCGCGGTCGGCATGGCGACCAACATCCCCATGCACAACCTGCGCGAGGTCAATGAGGGCGTCCAGTGGTACCTGGCACACCCCGAGGCCACCCCGGCTGAACTGCTCGAAGCGCTGATCGAGCGGATCAAGGGCCCCGACTTCCCGACCGGTGCGAAGATCGTCGGCCGCCGCGGTATCGAGGACGCGTACCGCACCGGCCGCGGCTCGATCATCATGCGCGCCGTCGTCGAGGTCGAGGAGATCCTCGGCCGCACCTGCCTCGTTGTCACCGAGCTGCCCTATCAGGTCAACCCGGACAACCTCGCCTCGAAGATCGCCGAGCTGGTCAAGGACGGCAAGATCCAGGGCATCGCGGATGTGCGCGACGAGTCCTCGTCCCGCACTGGCCAGCGCCTCGTCATCGTGCTGCGCCGTGACGCGGTCGCGAAGGTCGTGCTCAACAACCTCTACAAGCACACCCAGCTCCAGGACACCTTCGGCGCCAACATGCTGGCGATGGTCGACGGCGTCCCGCGCACTCTCCCGCTCGACGCGTTCATCCGGTACTGGGTGGAGCACCAGGTCGAGGTCATCGTCCGGCGTACCAAGTACCGGCTGCGCAAGGCCCAAGAACGCGACCACATCCTCCAAGGACTACTCAAGGCCTTGGACGCCATCGACGAGGTCATCGCGCTGATCCGGTCCAGCCAGACGGTGGACGTGGCGCGCACCGGCCTGATGAACCTGCTGGAGATCGACGAGGTCCAAGCCAACGCGATCCTTGAGATGCAGCTGCGCCGCTTGGCCGCCCTGGAGCGCCAGCGGATCGTCGATGAGCACGAGGAACTGCTGCTGAAGATCGCCGAGTATCGCGCCATCCTGGAATCCCCGGAGCGCCAGCGGCAGATCGTCTCCGAGGAGTTGCAGGCGATCGTCGACAAGCACGGCGACGACCGGCGATCCGAGTTGGTGCCCTACGAGGGTGACATGTCCATCGAGGACCTGATCCCCGAGGAGGACATCGTCATCACCATCACCCGTGGGGGCTACGCCAAACGAACGAAGACGGAGCTGTACCGCTCGCAGAAGCGCGGCGGCAAGGGGGTGCGCGGCGCCCAGCTCAAGCAGGACGACATCGTCGACCACTTCTTCACCACGACCACCCACCACTGGATCCTGTTCTTCACCAACAAGGGCCGGGTCTACCGGGCCAAGGCCTACGAACTGCCCGACTCCGGTCGGGACGCACGTGGCCAGCACGTGGCCAATGTGCTCGCCTTCCAGCCGGACGAGACCATCGCGCAGGTGCTCGACCTGCGCGACTACGAGGTGGCGCCCTATCTGGTCCTCGCCACGAAAAAGGGTCTGGTCAAGAAGACCGCTCTCAAGGACTACGACTCCCCCCGCTCCGGCGGCGTCATCGCGATCAACCTGCGCGAGGACGACGAGTTGATAGCTGCTGAGCTGGTCTCCGCCGAAAACGACCTGTTGCTGGTCAGCAGGCAGGCCCAGGCGATCCGGTTCAACGCCTCGGACGAGTCGCTGCGCCCGATGGGCCGGGCCACCTCAGGCGTCATCGGCATGCGGTTCCGCGAGGACGACGAGTTGCTCTCGATGAGCGTGGTGAAGGAGGGCACCTTCGTCTTCACCGCCACCGACCGCGGCTTCGGCAAGCGCACTGCCGTCGAGCGGTATCCGGTGCGCGGCCGCGGCGGCCTCGGCGTGATCGCTGCGAAGACCGTGGACGAGCGCGGCGAGCTGGTCGGCGCACTCATCGTCGAGGAGAACGACGAGGTGTTGGCCATCACCGCGAGCGGCGGTGTCATCCGTACGAGTGTCTCCGGGCTGCGCGAGACCGGCCGCGACACGATGGGCGTCCAGCTGATCCACGTGGGCAGGAAGGACGCTGTGATCGCGATCGCCCGCAACGCCGAATCGGAGAACGCAGTGACCAGCGAGAGCAATGAGAGCGGTGAGAGCAGCGAAAACATCGCACTGACCGACGCGGCGGACGTGGATTCGGACACGGACTCGGACGGCGCGGAGCGGGCCGACGAGGAGCGGGGTACCGTATCCGAAGCGGAACCGACTGCCCCCGGCGAGGCGTAGTAAACATGTGCGACCCGGGGCGCGCGTCGCAGACACCGCCCCGGGTATAGAGCCAGGGGCCCGCGGTCTCGGCGGGAGGCCGCGGTTCCGATGAGCAGCTTCGACGATGCATTCGATGACGCAAGGGGCTTGGAGACGACCGTGAGTGAGAGCTCGAACCCCACAGCCGGGCGGCCCGGCGGTAGCCGCAGCTACGGAGACGGCCTGGGCCCGACCGCCGTGCGCTCGGCGCCACCGTCGGCGACTCAGTCGCAAGCGCAGCCACAAGCGCAGGCGCAGGCGTCGGCCGCCGCCCAGCCCGCGCACGCCGGAACCGGTGCCCACCAGCTCCCGGCTCCCGAAGCGCCCGACTCCCGCCGTTCCGGCCCGTCCGGCTTGTCCGGCCCGGCGGACACCGTCGGACGGGCCCTCAGCGGCGCTGGACGCTCGTTCGCCCGCGTCGGCGCGGCGATCGGCAGCGCCACCCAGGACCAGCGGGCCAGGGCCCGCCCGGGGTTCGGGGCCGGCGGGGCCGGGGCCCAAGCAGGCGCCCCGCAGGCCCGCGTCCGCAAGGCACGCCTGCGCGTCGCCCGGGTGGACCCGTGGTCGGTGATGAAGGTCTCGTTCGTGCTGTCCATCGCGATGGGCATCGTCACCATCGTCGGCACCGCCGTGGTCTGGAACGTGCTCAACGCCCTCGGCGTCTTCGACTCTCTGAACAAGACCGTGGGTGACCTGACCAGCAGCGGCACCGGTACCGGCACGACCAGTTCGTTCAGCCTGTCCAGCTTCCTGTCCTTCGGCCACGTCGAGGGCTACATGATGATCATCGCCCTGGTGGACGTGGTCCTCGCCACCGCACTCGCCACCTTGGGCGCATACCTCTACAACCTGGCCGCCGGTTTTGTCGGCGGCTTCGAGGTCACCCTCGCCGAAGACCAGTGAAAACCGCCCCAGCGCACCCGAATCCCATTTTGGGGCGGCCCGCCGCATGCGGTAATCTGCTCTAGCGCTTCGACCACCAGCAACAGCAGGCGAGCGAGCGTGATGGACCTATAGCTCAGTCGGTTAGAGCGCTTCCCTGATAAGGAAGAGGTCGGAGGTTCAAGTCCTCCTAGGTCCACGAGAGAAGACCAG
>NZ_DASYZI010000315.1:0-1637 GCF_035946395.1 Actinocrinis sp. | reverse complement strand
CCTCGCGCACGTCGGCGGCGACGATCTCGCGGATGAAATCGCGTCGTTCGGGAGAGGCTGGAGTGCGGGCGCTCACGCGGCTGTTGCTCGTCATCTCGATTAGAGTAGTGCAGTACATCGCCGTGTCTGGCGCAGTCGGTGCACTCACGCTCAGGTGACAACCTCACCGCACACCCGGAACCCGCCGGCGTCATCCGGCAGGCGAGCGGCTTCCCGCGCTTTGATGAATTCCTCGGACCTCGCCTCGCTCTGCCTGCGGTCCAGCTTGACCTGTGAGGTGCCAGAACTCGTGCAGACTATCTGATCTAGGCCTTCTATCCTCGGCACTCGTGCTCTTCCGTCTCCTCTACCTGCTGATGGCCCGCTTGTTCGGCTGGCTGGCGCTGCTCGCCCGCAACGACACCTTGAAGGATGTGGAAATCTTGGTGCTGCGGCATGGGGTCGCGGTCCTGCGCCGCCAGGTCGCCCGCCCGAAGCCGGACTGGGCCGACCGGGCCGTGATCGCCGCCTTGACAAGGCTGCTGCCCACTCACTTGCGGCTGCACCGGATCGTGACACCCGGCACCCTGCTCGCCTGGCACCGGCGCCTGATCAAGAACAAGTGGACCTATCCGACTACCAGCGGATGCCCGCCGGTCCCGGAGGAGATCCGTGAGCTGGTCCAGCGGCTGGTCAGGCAGAACCCGCGGTGGGGACACCGGCGCATCCAGGGCGAACTTCTCGGCCTCGGGTACCGCGTCGGCGCCGGAACGATCCGGAGAATCCTGGCCGCCGGGCTCGCACCCGCGCCACGCCGGGCATCCCCGACCTGGCGGCAGTTCCTCGCCTCCCAGGCTGCCGGGATCGTGGCGTGCGATTTCCTGCACGTTGACACCGTGTTCCTCAGGCGTTTGCACGTGCTCTTCGTGATGGAGATCCAGACCCGCCGCGTACACATCCTGGGCGTGACCGCGCATCCCACCTCGCCGTGGATCACCCAGCAGGCCCGTAACCTGCTGATGGATCTGGGTGCACGCGCCAGCCAGTTCAGATTCCTGATCCGCGATCGCGACAGCAAGTTCACGGCGGCGTTCGACGACGTGTTCGCCGGCAATGGCGCGCGGGTCATCAAGACGCCGGTCCGCTCGCCCCGGGCGAATTCCTTTGCGGAACGGTATGTGGGAACGCTACGCCGCGAATGCCTGGACCACCTGCTGATCTACGGCGAACGGCATCTCCAGCGGATCCTGGCCGAGTACACCCGGCACTACAACGAGCATCGGCCGCACCAGTCGCGCGGACAGCGACCTCCGCTGCACGAGCCCGGCCGGGCGGTCGATATGACCGCCCGGATCACGCACGGGCAGGTCGTCCACGGCTTGATCAGCGAGTACCGGAGAGCAGCCTGACAGGAAACACCAGCTCAGAGCAATTGTGCGAGTTCTGGCACGGCACAAGGTCAGTTCGGCCACCGGCAGTGCCTGTAGCGCGTCGACCCAGGCCGGGACCTCGGTCGCTCCCGGAATCGTGGCTCTGGCAGTTCTGTTCCTGCCAATAGCATGCTGGTGTGTGGAGTCGTGCGCATGGCCTGTTTTCGGTTATCAGGCTTTGGGGGTGTGTTTATGCCCGACCGGCTGCTGGTGGACCTGGGCAAGGAT
>NZ_DASYZI010000314.1:0-3386 GCF_035946395.1 Actinocrinis sp. | reverse complement strand
GGTCGCGGCGCCTGTCACGCACGCTCGCCGCGTTGTCGGTTCGCCCCCAGACAACCAGTCTGGAGGCGAACCTCCGCCTTGCGATCGCACGCGCCATGCGCCGCGCCCTGAACCGACCCGACTTCTCAAACACCCCCTAGCAGGGCGCGGTCCCGCATCCGCCGGGGCCGCGCCGATCCGCGCCACAACAGCCGGCGGCACTGGCTCGGACGGAAGGCGGCCGGTAAGCTCGGCTCCGGCCCCTGCCCCGGGTATCCGGCCATAGTAGAGAGAAGAGCCGCACGTGGTCGTCGCACTGGAGATCATCCTCGCCATCACCAGCCTGCTGCTGATCGTCTTCGTCCTGCTGCACAAGGGCAAGGGCGGCGGCCTCTCCGACATGTTCGGCGGTGGCTTCACCTCGCAGCACGGCGGCTCGTCGGTGGTCGAGAAGAACCTGGACCGGATCACGATCGTGCTCACGGTCCTCTGGGTCGCCGCGATCGTCGGGCTCGGCATCGCCTACAAGTAGTGGCGGTTTCGTCGCGCCGAGTATCGCGGCCTCGTCTCCGATCCTTGACGCGTCGTCACCCGGGATTCCCGCAGAGGTGACGACGCGTAGCATGATGTGACATAGCCCCGTCCTGCCCGATCGGAACCGGGACGACCGACGTACACGTCTCCGTTTTCGCTCGTACACTGGTGCATCGCGCACCGTACGGGGCGAGGATCGATCCTGTCAGGGAGACGAACAGTGGCTAGTGGCAACGCGATTCGCGGGAGTCGGGTCGGCGCCGGACCCATGGGCGAGGCCGAGCGCGGCGAGACCGCCCCCCGGATCTGGATAAGCTTCTATTGCTGCAACGGCCATGAGACCAAGCCGAGCTTCGCGTCCGAGGCGCAGATCCCGGACACCTGGGACTGTCCCCGCTGCGGCTTCCCGGCCGGTCCCGACCCCGACAACCCGCCCGCCCCGCCACGCACCGAGCCGTACAAGACGCACCTGGCCTATGTGCGCGAGCGCCGTTCCGACGAGGACGGCGAGGCGATCCTGGCCGAGGCTCTGGCGAAGCTGCGCGGCGAGGTCTGAGGTCCAGCGGGGCCCGGGGCCGCAAGGTCCGGGCGCACGCTGTCGGCACGCGCCGTTAGGATCACCTCGTGGTTGAGGCGTTGCGCAATTTCCAGCTGTTCCTGGACCGGGAGGCGGCCAAGTCCTCGCCGCTCTATACCGCGCTGACCGCGCAGGTCTCCCAGGACCTTCAGGACGGCGGCCCGATCTCACAAGTGCTCGTCGCGGCGCCGGAGCGCCAGCGCATCCCCAACCTGCTGTTCGCCGCGGTGCAGCGGACCCTGTTCGACGAACCGGACAGCGACCTGGCCGAGTACTACCCCTCGCTCGGCGGGACGCGCGCCCCCGACGCCGAACTGGCCGAAACCTTCTCCCGCTTCGTGCTGGCGCACCGCGACCGGATCGAACAGGTCCTGGCCACCGGCGAGACGCAGACCAACGAGGCAAGGCGCGCGGCGCAGCTCTTCCCGGCCTTCGGCTGGGCGCAGGCCTGCACCCGCCGACCGCTCGGCCTGATCGAGGTCGGCACCAGCGCCGGGCTGCTCCTGCACGCCGACCGGTACGCGTACGTATACGAGTTCGAAGACGGCTCCGAACTCGGCGCGGGAGAGGGGAGCGCCGACGGCGTCCCCACGCTGCGTTGCGCGGTGACCGCCCCCGCCGCGCAGACGACGCCACAAGCAATCAAGGCGCTGACGCCCTTCGTGTCGAAGGACCTGCGGATCGCCTCGCGCGTCGGCCTCGACCTCAACCCGCTCGACCCGGCGGATCCCGAGGCCCGCGCCTGGCTCGACGCCCTGGTCTGGCCCGAACACGCCGAACGCCGCGCCCGCCTTCGCGCGGCCCTCGACCACGCGGCACGCAGGCCGGTCCGGCTACGCAAAGGCGACGCCCTGCGCATCCTCCCCGACGCAGTGGACTCAGTACCCGACAACGCGATCCCGTGCGTGTTCGTCTCCAACTCGCTCGCGCACTGGACCGCTGACGGCCGCGCCGACTTCGCCGCCCTGATCCGCCGCCTGGGCACGCGCCGGGACCTGGTCTGCGTCATCAAGGAGGGATACGCGACCGGCCTGGGCCTGTTCACCGGCCGCACCCACAACCTGACCGAGGACGAGGAGGCGCCGTACGAGGTCATCGGCGCGGCCGTCTACCTCGGCGGCCAGGAACGGCTCTTCCGCCTCGGCACCGGTGAACTACACGGCGTCGGCCTGACCTGGTCGCCCACCCCGCTACCCACGAATCAGTGACCTGAGCCGATCGCGCGGACTGTTACGCAGGTGCCTCGACCGGAAGACCGATCGTGGTCGCCGCAGACGCAAGCCGCTTGTCATAGGTGACAAAGGCCGTCAACGCCGGGCGCATCGCCTGGGCTGTGGCCAGGTGAATCGCGTCGAGGCTTCGCGGAAGCGAGTCTCCGACTGTCTCGGCACTGCTCGCCACTCTATCGATACTCATGAGGGAGATTGACGACAACACCGTCTGTGCGCGCTCGGCCCGGTGAGACCCATATCGGCCTACTGCGCGCAGCAGCCCGATCCGAAGCAATCGGGAGGAGACCCGGGGCAGTCCTACGCGTTCGGTGAGCCACAGCTCTAACGCATGAGTCTCAGTCTCGGGAACGACGAGTTTCAACGCGGCCGACGTGTCCAAGTAGATCATCAGTATCGTTCTTCTTCGCGGTCCCGAATCAGTAGTTCGGACAGGTTGATATCGCCATCCCGGTCTTCGCGCGGCGCAGTAGGCGGAATAGGTCCCGGGTTCGACGCCGGAATGACCGCCCCCTGCGCTATCAGCTCATCGAGTAGCGGTACGCCGGTCAGCGGCGCGTCCGGAACGAGTCTGGCGATGGCCCGGCCGTATTCCGTGATAGTGATGAGCTCGCCGTTTTTGACTCTCTCCAGCACGCGCGCAGTCTGCTGATTGAGCTCGCTCACTGTGACTGTGGCCATGATTCGTTCTACTAGAAGCTAGTAGAATGTGCCACGACTATGGCGAGGCGGGGCGGTTCAGGCCCGGGGGCAGCTCGCAGGCGCAGGCACGGTCGATCAGCCACAGGGTTCTGACACGTCCCAGGGCGCCCGCGGCCGGTACCTGCACCCGGCCGCCGCCGGAGAGCGCCATGTGGGCCGCCGCGGCCTTCTCGGCGCCTGCCGCGACGATCCAGACCTCGCGCGCGTTCTGGAGCGTGCGGAAGGTGAACGAGAGCCGGTCCGGCGGGGGCTTGGGCGAGTTGTGCACGGCGATGACCGCCGGGTCTTCCTCGTAGACGCCGGGGTGCTCCGGGAACAGCGATGCCACGTGGCCGTCCGGGCCCATGCCGAACAGCTCCACGTCA
>NZ_DASYZI010000313.1:0-49700 GCF_035946395.1 Actinocrinis sp. | reverse complement strand
GAAGAGACGTACGGCCACGAACACCACTGCCGCGATCACCAGGAGCCACAGGATGATCGCCCACACGCCGCCATGCCACAGCGAGTGGAAGCCGAAGTGGTGGAAGAAGCCGCGACCCCCGTGGCGGGTGAATCTACGCAGCGCGAACCCCAAGACGCCACCGCCTGTGATTCCATCGATCACGCGGCCCTACCTTCTTGAGTGGATCCCGTGGGTTCGTGACCCTCGGATTGCGCGAGCGGGGTAGGGATGGTTCTCACGCTGGCCACCCCTCGCGACTGTCTGTGCTTGAGCCGGCTTCAGCCGAAGGCTAGCAGAACCGGAACGTTGCGGCCGGGCAGCCGGAGTGCGGGAGTAGTCGCGGGGCGAGGTCGGAGAGGGCGGAACTGGCGGTAATATCCGCTGTTCAGGGCGTGACCTGTGCTACGGTCGCCACGTCACAGGGGGATCAGGACGCGTACATGGGGGTGTGCGATGGGAACGTCCGGGGACCGCGTCGTGCGGATGGGGTGGGGGCTGGCGGTGGTGTTGCTCGTCGCTGGGTGCGTGAGTGTGCCGAGCGTCGCCCCTGAGGATCCCGTGGTGGCTGCGGCCAGTGCTGCGGACCTGACCGCGGCCCGCGCCGGCTATGTGGATCTGATGCTCGGGAACATCGTGCAGACCACCCGCGGCGCGCGCGATGGCGTGATATTCGCGGTCGTGGCCGATTATGGCGGCGGCTACGTGACCACGGCCAGCGTGACCGGCGCGGGCGGCACTTCCGGCGAACTGCTCACGTTCGACACCGTGATGGGCGCCACCGGTGTCACCGACCGGATGCAGGGCGAGACCGATTTCGGTCCCTCGGCGATCGGCTGCTTCCGGTTCACGATCGGGTACTACGGCAACGTCTCGCATCGCGGTATCCCGTGCCCGGCCGGCATTTCACCCTCCGCAGCGTTGGCAGAGGCGCGGCGGCAGGCAGCCGCGGCGCAGACGGCGCGTGCTTTGTCCGTTTTTGTCAAGGCAAGCCGCTACCGCTCGATCTGGCCGCGGCGGTCCAGGATGGCATCGGCGTGCCTGCGTCTGTGGGCGCTTCAGGTGGCGCTCGGCCGTCGGCCACGGTCAGTGCGCCGCCACTTCGCGCGATCGACTTCGCCGCCGCGGACGGTGTTGCGGCGCTCTCCGTGCCGCAGCCTGATGGGGCGTGTGTCTACCTGCGCTTGACCGGTACGCGTGCCAAGGGCGGTTCGCCGGGAGGCGTGTCCATCTATGGGTGGGCCGCTCCCACCAGGGATCCATGTACCGGGCGATCTGCGCTTGCCGAGGGCGGTTATGTCAGCGTCGATCCTTATGCGGGTGGTTGACGCGCGTACGGACCGTCGCGCTGTCTGATCGCTGCTGAATCAGCGTCCGATTATCCGATTCACGACACTGTATGGCCGCTATGGCTTGACGCGGCCATGACGCTGGTGTGGGTTTAAAGCTGACGGGTAGCCCGGACGGCCTCGCGGCGGTGCCACGGGCGTCCGTGTCGCGTGGGCAGGTAATGGCCGGAGGCAGCTGGAGGCTGATCGTGACTGACGAGACTGGCTACGCGACCGGAGGCGGTGCCACACACCGTGTGGTGATCATCGGTTCGGGCTTCGGCGGGCTGTTCGCGGCTCGTGCGCTGCGGCGTGCCGACGTCCGGGTCACCATGGTCGCCGCGACGCCGCACCACCTTTTCCAGCCGCTGCTGTACCAGGTGGCGACCGGGATCCTCTCGCAGGGCGAGGTCGCGCCGGCCACGCGCGAGGTCCTGGCCCGCCAGCGCAACGTGCGGGTTCTGCTCGGCGAGGTCACGGACATCGACCCGGACGCGCGCACGGTGACCGCGCGCGCTCCCGGCCGCAGCGCGCCGTTCCACGTCGAGTACGACAGTCTCATCGTGGCCACCGGCGCGAACCAGTCCTACTTCGGCAACGACCGGTTCGCCGAGTTCGCGCCGGGCCTCAAGAGCATCGACGACGCGCTTGAGCAGCGCGGCCGGATCTTCGGCGCGTTCGAGCTGGCCGAGTTGGAGCCCGACGAGGAGGCCGAGCGTCGCCGGCTGACCTTCGTCGTGGTCGGCGCCGGGGCCACCGGCGTGGAGATGGCCGGGCAGATCGCCGAACTCGCGCACCGTGCGCTGATCGGCGAGTTCCGCCGGCTCGACCCGCGCAATGCGCGCATCGTCCTGGTCGACGCCGCGCCGATGGTGCTGCCGGGCTTCGGCGATCCGCTCTCCTCGAAAGCCGCCAAGCGGCTGCGCGAGCTCGGCGTCGAGATCAAGCTGGGCGCCATGGTGGTCGGGCTCGACCAGAACGGCATCGAGATCAAGACGCGGGACGGCGGGCACGAGCGGATCGAGGCGCTCACCAAGGTCTGGGCCGCCGGGGTCTCCGCCTCGCCGCTCGGCCGCACGCTCGCCGGGCACGCCGGGGCCGAGGTGGACCGGGCCGGCCGGGTGAAGGTGAACCCGGACTGCTCGCTGCCCGGCTACCCGGACGTCTTCGTGGTCGGCGACCTGATGGCGTTGAACGACCTGCCCGGCGTCGCGCAGGTGGCCATCCAGAGCGGTCGGCACGCCGCCAGGCAGATCGTGCTGCGCCTGGCGGGCAAGCCGGCCGGCGAGCCCTTCCACTACCACGACAAGGGCAGCATGGCCACGATCTCCCGCTTCAACGCGGTAGCCAGCGTGGGCAGGGTGAAGGCGAGCGGGTTCGCCGCATGGGTGCTCTGGCTGGTCGTGCACCTGATGTACCTGGTCGGGTTCAAGCACCGGGTGACCACGGTCATGCACTGGGCGGTCAGCTTCGTGGGTCGCGGCCGTTCCGAGCGCGCCGTCACCGTTCAGCAGGTCTTCGGCCGCACGGCGCTTGAGTGGCACGCCGCGCAGGGACCGGGAGCGGCGGCAGGGGAGAACGAGGGCGAGAGCCGGGCGAAGGTTAGCTAAATTTAGGTAAATTGTTTCGGGGGCGGCGAACCCCGGGCAGGGGCGGCTCGACGGCGCGGCGGGTGGGAACGGTAACGGGCAGTAACGGACGCGGCGGTCATTCCTCGGGTCCGTGTCCTTCGCCGGCCCAGGGCAGCACGGCCCATACGGTCCGGCCGCATCCGTGCTCGTTCGTCACGCCCCACAGTTCCGCCAGCGCGTTGACGAGTAGCAGTCCGCGGCCGCTCTCCACGTCGGGCTCGCGCACCTGCGGCCCCGTCGCGCCATGGCCCTGGTCGGTGATCGCCAGATAAACGGTCTCCGTCGTCGTCTGAAGCCGACAGGTGATCTCGGTGCTCTCCGTGTGTACCAGCGCGTTTGTGAACAGTTCGCTCACGACGAGGGCGGCGTCGTCGTACACGGGCTCCGTGACTCCCCACTGGCGCAGGCGCTCGCCGACGCGGTGGCGGGCCGCGGCGACGCTCGTACCGTGTGCGGGCAGTTGGAAGATGTCGCGGTGCAATAACTGCGTTTCATCCTCGAACGAGTCGGTCGGAAGAGTGATGGTCGCGGCGGAGGTGTCCGCGACGGCACGGCCCGCAGCCGGAGTGACGCCCGCGGTCGGGCGGGAACGGTTCACGAGGATCTCGCCTTCCGAACGAAGGTGACCGAGCTTCCCGCGACGCGCCGGGGAGTACGAGTGCGGGAGCTGAATCACAGGAATCACTATGCTGTCCGCCAGCAACGGATGGCAAGAGTCAACCTGGAATTTGCAGAACTAGATGAGCAGACTGTTCGCAGCGTTACCGACATGGCACACTGAGCCGCATGGCGGCCGGTGCGGAGGCAGAACGTGAGCGGTGACGTGCGCTCGTCGGGCGGCGCCCCGACGGTGATGCGGATGGTTCTTGGTCGGCGACTACAGGATCTGCGGGAGCGGGCCAGGCTCACGTACGAGGAGGCGGGTGCGGCGCTCGACGTCACCCACTCCACGATCCGCCGCATGGAGAAAGCCGAGGTGAGCCTGAAGATCCTGTACGTGGACCGGCTGCTGCGCACCTACGGCGTGACCGAGCCCAGCGAGATCGAGGCGTTCCTCAACCTGGTGCGCGAGGCCAACCAGCCCGGCTGGTGGCACCGCTACCGCGACGTGCTGCCCGACTGGTTCAGCGCGCACGTCAGCCTTGAGGTCGAGGCCGCGTTGATCCGTGCGTACGAGCCGCACTACGTGCACGGACTCCTCCAGACTCCCGACTACGCTAAGGCGGTGCTACGCGCGGGTCTCCCGCACGCCGCCGACGCTGAGATCAACCGATTGGTGGATTTGCGCGTCGAACGGCAGACTCTGCTCGCGCGCGACGACGCGCCGCGCTTCTGGGGCGTGATGGACGAGACGGTCTTCCGTCGCGCCGCCGACCCGAAGGTGCTGCGCGCGCAGGTCGACCATCTGATCGAGATCAGCCAACTGCCCAACGTGACCCTCCAGGTGATGCCCTTCGGCGCAGGCCCGCACCCCGCCATGTACGGGCCGTTCTGTATCTTCCGGTTCCGTTTCCAGGAACTGCCGGACATCGTCTACAGCGAATCGCTGACGGGCGCCGTCTACATCGACGACCGGGACGACGTATCGGTCTACCTGGAAGCTTTGGACCGGATGTGCGCACAAGCCGCACCCGCACCATCCACTGAGGCGTATCTCAGTGGTATTCGCAAGGAGATCTGAAGGATGAGTGACATATACAACGGAATGCCGGCGACCCACCTGGGTTCGCACGGCTGGATGAAGCCATGGAGCGGAGGGAACGGCGGAAACTGCGTCGAGGTCCTCAAGCTCCAGGACGGCAGGATCGCCGTACGGCAGTCCACCGACCCGGAAGGGCCGGCGCTGCTGTACACGGTGTCCGAGATGACCGCGTTCATCGAGGCGGCCAAGGACGGCCGCGCGGACTTCCTGCTTTCTTGAGGCGATGCCGGAGCGCACTCGTTCCGGCAGCACAGGCAGTACCTGCAACATCCGCAATACCTGCGCCACCAGCAACACAGGCAGTACAAGTGAGACTGGCAGTACCAGCAGGACCGTTCCCCATGTAGGTGCGCCGGAGACAACCGGGCACTGACCGCGGTCCGAACACCGTCCCGGTTCCGTCGAACGAACGGAGTTCCGCCCCCACGGGCCTCACCCCCACAGGTCCCGCGGGCTCCCGCCACGAGGCGGAACCGGGCGCAAGCCGCGCCGTGACCGTCCGGTCCGGCGCGTTTCGGCCCTTTGCGGCGCGCAGTCATGTGATGCTCCGACAAGTGATGATCCGCCGGGCCGAAGCCGAGCGATCGTCACGGGAGCCAGCCGGTGACCGACCCGAGCCAGCAGGCGCTGGTCGCCGAGCTGACGACGTGACTGAACGCCGGGGCGACGCTCACCCGGACTGTGTCGGATTCGGCAGCCTTCCAGAACGCCGCCGCAGTCCAACTGTTCGACGCCTGATGGCCGCTGTCGCGCCAAGCCGAGTTCCAGAACGGGATGGGCACCGGCCTGTTCGATGCGTTGATCGGCGCGATACAGGTCAACGAGTCCCCGGCCGGTGGCCCGCAAGCTGTCCCTCCGGCTCGCCCGCCTCGTCTGCCTCGTCGAGCCAGGCGTAGGCGCACGAGGGCTCGTCCTTCCAGCTCGGCGGTAGGGGTACGCCGACAAGTGATCTGCGCGCATGCTCGGCCGGAGTGTGGCCGCCCCGATCCCGGCCCGGCACTGCGGCGACGGCAGCCTGTCCGCCTGTTGCAGTGCTCTGCTCGGTTCTCCTTCCCAAGCCGCCACCGAGTCGGCCGCGACAGTGTGCCCTGGCGGCTCGACCTGCTCGGCGGGTGACCAGCGGTGCGCGGACTCGATCATCCAGGACGTGCTCGGCGACATCGCCGGCCCGCCGGTCATCTGGCAGAACCGGCCGACGTACCGGCAGGTGGTGGAGTTCCCGTCCGGACCATGACGGGATGTCGTAAGTGGCTTCGTGGCGCGGCACCAGACCCGGGCCCCTCAGTGAAAGGGTTGAGGAAACCCGGACCGTTTCACGCCCTTCCATACGTTTCACGCCGTTCCATGCCATGAGGGATGAGGGCGCGTCGGCAATTCTATTCACCGACAACTTTTTTTGTCTTGACAAGATGAATCGTCGGTGAGAGGCTGAGGCTATGTTCGAGGTGACGGTGATCGAGGACCCGGCGGCCGCGGAGGCCTCGCTGGATCCGGTGCGGGCGAGGCTGCTGGCCGAACTCGCCGAGCCCGGCTCGGCGACCGCGCTGGCCGCCCGGGTCGGGCTGCCGCGGCAGAAGGTGAACTACCACCTGCGCGAGCTTGAGCGGCACGGCCTGGTCGAGCTGGTCGAGGAACGGCGCAAGGGCAACATGACCGAACGGGTGCTGCGCGCCACTGCCGCGTCCTACGTGATCTCGCCGGTCGCCCTGGCCGCGGTGCAGCCCGATCCGAGGCGCTCGCCCGACCGGCTTTCGGCGCACTGGCTGCTCGCGCTCGCGGCGAAGCTGGTGCGTGACGTCGGCGAACTGCTGGTCGGCTCGGCGCGGGAGCACAAGCGGGTGGCCACGTTCGCGATGGAGGGCGAGGTCCGCTTCGCCTCCGCCGCGGACCGTGCCGCATTCGCCGAGGAGTTGGCCGGCGCGGTGGCCGCGCTGGTCGGCAAGTATCACGACGAGACCGCCGCGCACGGGCGCCCGCACCGGGTGATCGTCGCCGTGCATCCCGCCATCACGCGTGGCACGCCGGATCCGGCCCAGGACGTCAAAACGGATGAAGAAGACAACAAGGAAATCGAGGAGTCCTGAGATGACGCACGAATTCGAGGTCCGCGAGCAGATCGAGCTGGACGCCACGCCGGAGCAGGTCTGGGAGGCCATCGCCACCGGCCCGGGAGTCGACTCCTGGCTCATGGGGCGCAACGAGATCCAATCCGGCCTCGGCGGCCGCAACAAGATGGACATGGGCGTCTTCGCCATCGAGTCCACGGTCACCGCCTGGGATCCGCCCAAGCACTTCGCGTTCAAGGGCGATCCGGCGCCGGACGGAGCGTTCCACGCCTTCGAATACCTGATCGAGGGGCGCGACGGGGGCAGCGCCGTGCTGCGGTTCGTGCACAGCGGATTCCTCGGCGGCGACTGGGAGGCCGAGTACGACGCCCTGCGCAAGGGTGATCCGGTCTACCTGCACAAGCTGGCGCAGTACGTGAAGTACTTCCCCGGCCGCTTCGCCGCGCCGGTCGGCGGGTTCGCGGCGCAGGTCCCCGACAAGGAGCACGCGTGGCGGACGATCTACGGCGGGCTCGGGCTCTCCGGTTCGGTGCCCGTCGGCGAGAAGGTGCACCTGACCCCGTCCGGCCTCGCGCCGCTCGACGGCGAGGTGTTCTTCCTCAACGAGGACTTCTTCGGCGTACGCACGGACGACGGCATTTACGTGTTCATCCACGGCTACCAGGGCGCGGTGGTCCTCGGGCACCACATCTTCGGCGGGCCCGGTCAGCCGGCGCCGGACGTCAAGGAGGCTGAGCAGGCCTGGCAGTCGTGGCTCTCCGGGCTCTTCGCCTGACACGCCTCGTGTTGCACCTGACACGCCTCGTGTAACGTACACGGGTAACGTACGCAAGCCTCTGGCCGGGTCGTGGGGACCTGGCCAGAGGCTTGTCACGTTATCCCGCCGAGTTGTGCCATTTCTGAGGAGAACTCTTAGGGAAGCGCCGTAGCCTCGCACTCGGTGCCGGTTCGCGAACAGCGAGATTCTGGCAATAACTGCGAAAAGCTCCGGCTGATCGGTCTGCGACAGGTCGGCGGCCTTGTTAGCCTGGCTTGCGTGCCCAAGCTGTATGCCCCGAGCGGCCGTCAAGACCAGCCAGTCTCAGGCGTCGGCGACGAGGTGACCGACATCGACTCGAAGAGCGCATCCCCCGGGCGCGAGGTGCCGCCGCACGGCGCGTCATCGCGGCACGGTGACGTGCCGGAGGAGATGCGTCCCCGCGCCGACGCCGTCGAGCCTGACGAATCCGTCACCGGCTTGGGCGTGAGGGCGACAGATCACAGTTTGGGCAGTGGCGCGGGCAGCGGCGTCGACAGCGGCTCCGGTGCCACCCGAATGCCGACGTTCCCGGAGCCGCCTCGCCGAGAATCGGGCCATCGCACGCTGCGCCGCTCCTTGCTCAGCTTCTCCGGCGTCGTCAGCGGCCTGGTCACCCAGACCTACCGGCGCGGCGTCGAGATCGAGTTGATGCACCGGGCGTTCGGTTTCGCCGCGCTGGGCTTCGTGACGCTGGTCCCGCTGCTGATCGTCGTCGCGGCCGCCGCCCCGCTCAACGGCCGCACCTTCCCGGAGTGGGTGATAGCCGGGGTCGGCCTGTCCGGCCGGGCGTCGACCGCGATCAACCGCCTGTTCGGGCCCACCAACCGGGTACTGTCCACCACCACCGCGTTCAGCCTCGCGGTGCTGGCGGTCTTCGGCCTGTCCTTCGGCGCGATGGTGCAGACCGGGATGGCGCGCGTGTGGGAGCTGCCGGCCGCGAGGCTGCTGTCGGTGTGGCGCCAGGCGCTCTGGCTGGCCGTGCTGGTCGGGCTGCTACTGCTCGGCGCCGACGTGCTCGGCCTGCTGCACGACGGCTGGTTCATCACGACGCTGCGATGGCTCGCGACGACCGGCGGCGCGACGCTGTTCTTCTGGTGGACCCCGCGCTTCCTGCTCGAAGGCCGGGTGCCCTGGAAGGCCCTGCTGCCCGGTGCGGTCCTCACGGTGATGGGCCTGGTCGGGCTGCGGGCGTTCTCCGCGGCGATCTTCGCGCCGCTGCTGGTCTCCAGCGCCATCACCTACGGCGGGATCGGCGCGGTCCTGATCCTGGTCACCTGGCTCATCGGCATCGGCTACGTGATATTCGGCGCGGCATTGGTCGGCCGGGCCGTGTACGAGGTCTGGGGCGGCGAGACGCCCTAAGGCGTGCATCAGGGGCCGGCGGTGCTCTGAAAGCGCGCGGCTCCAGGTTGTGCCTGGCTGTGTGCGAGCGTTTGCATTGCGTGTAGGCGAGATGTAGGCCGGTTTTACCAGACTGTGTTCGGTGCGCCGGTGTGGCATGTGCACGGGGCATGCCACACCGACGCAGGCGGCGTAGCATGCCCGCATGGCCGCTGCAGACGGGGTATCCAGCGACGACGCGGAGATGCGAGGAGATACATACTCGACGATGAATGTGCTCGTACTCGGTCCGGTGGGGGTCGGACCGGTTGCGCCGCCGGAATCATTGCTCACTCCGACATCGAACATCCTGCGTGCGGTGCTCGCCGCGCTCGCCCTGGCCGGGACCGCCGGCCTGTCGGCGGGGGAGTTGTTCGAAACCGTCTGGGGTTCGCGTGACGCACGCTCGATGGACTCGACACTGACGGTGAGCATTCACCGCTTGCGGCGGTGGCTGCGTTCGGCCACGCGCGGTCAGGTGTCCGTGACGCGCACGACGAGCGGTTACGCGCTCGGAGTGCCGGACGGCGAAGTCGACGCGTTCCGGTTCCTGCGGCTGGTCGACGCCGCCGAACCGCTGGCGGGCACGGCAAAGGCCGAGGCGCTCGGCGAGGCGCTCGCGCTGTGGCGTGGGCCGGCACTGGCCGACATTCCGGACGGCAGCGCCGACCAGGACACCGTCATGCGGCTGGAACTGCGCCGCGTCACGGCCACCGTGGACTACGCACGTGCGCTGCTCACGATCGACCAGGGCGAACAGGCCGTCCAGGTGCTCAGCCCGCTCGTCATGGACCATGCGCTGGACGAGCGGGTGATCGGCGCGTGGATCGAGGCACTGGCCGCGACCGGCCGACAGGCCGACGCGCTCGACGCCTACGAGCGGCTACGGCTGCGGCTGCGCGACGAAATGGGCGCAGACCCCGGCAGAGCCCTGAGCCAGGCCCTGATGCGCGTGCTGCGGCAGGAGGTGACGCCGAGCGAGGCCGAGGAGCCGAGGGAGCAGCCCGCGCCGCGTCGCGACATCCTGATCCCCGCGCAACTCCCAGCGGACACGTACGTCTTCACCGGCCGAACCGACGCACTCGCGCGGCTCGACGCGTTGCGTCGCGACGCCTCGTCGGCAGGGGCGCCCTACCGCATCGTCACGCTGACTGGTGCCGGCGGCGTCGGGAAGACCGCGCTCGCCGTCCACTGGGCTCACCGCGCCGCCGCGTTGTTCCCCGACGGACAGATTTACGCGAATCTGCACGGCTTCTCCGCGTCGCCTCCGGAACGGCCGATCGACGTCCTCGGACGGTTCCTGAGGGCGCTCGGGGTCAACGGGAGCAGCGTGCCGGTGGACTTGGACGAAGCGGGAGCGCTTTACCGCTCGCTGCTGGTGAACCGCCGTGTGCTGATCGTTCTCGACAACGCTGTCAACGCCGCGCAGGTGCGCCCGCTGCTGCCCGGCGCCGAGACCTGCCGGGTACTGGTCACCAGCCGGGATCGGCTCGACGGCTTGGTCGCGCTCGACGGGGCTTACCCGATCGGCCTCGACGTTCTCCCGGAACGTGAGTGCGTCGAACTGCTCGCGCGCGTGCTCGGCGAGTCCCGCACCGGCGCCGAGCCCGACGCGACGCTGAGCCTGGTGCGCGCCTGCGCCGCGCTGCCGCTGGCGTTGCGGATCGCGGCGGCGCAGCTGGTGATCCACCCCGACCGGTCGATCGCGCAGTTCGTCGCGCAGCTCACCGACGGCGTGCGGCTGGACTCGCTGGCCATCGGCGACGACGAGCTCAGCCAGGTGCGTGCCGTCTTCGACCTCTCTTACGCCCGGCTCGACCCGCTCGCGGGCCGGTTGTTCCGGATGATCGGCGCGATACCCGAGGTCGATCTCACCGCGGACTCGGTCGCCGCGCTGCTCGGCGGCGATGCGCGGCAGGCCGAGGCGGCGCTCGACGGCCTCGCCGGCGCGCATCTGATCTCCGTGCATCTGCCGGGTCGGTACGACTGCCATGACCTGTTGCGCGAGTACGCGACCGAACGCGCACGGGCCGAGGACACCGGACAGGAACGCGAGGCGACGCTGAGCCGCCTGGCCGACTGGTACGAAGCCGGGGTCGTGAAGGCCGTGGACGCCGTCTACCTGGACCGCGATCGGCTCCCCGCGCCGCCGCAGGCGCAGCAGCGCGCGGCGGCGCTGTTCGCGACGCCGTTCGCGGAATCCGCGGACGCGCTCGGCTGGCTGCGTGCCGAGCATCGCAACATCCTGGCCGTCATCGAGCACACGGCCGACCACGGCGCGCTGCCGAGCTCCTGGCGGATGGCGTGGGCGCTGCGCCCGCACTTCAAGACCTCCGAGCTGCACATGGACTGGTTCACCGCGGTCGCCGCGGCCGAGCGCGCCTTGGCCGACCGCGCGGATCCGCTGGGTCTCGCGGCGCTGAACCTGCTGTTCGGCGACGTGGCCCAGCTGCGCAGCGAGGCCGGAGCGGGCAAGGGGCGTCTCAAGCGCGCGTACGAGGCGGCTCGCGAGGCGGGTTGGCCGCAAGGCGCGGCCGCGGCCCAGATGCAGCTCGGGCTCGGGCACTTCGACGAGGGCGACCTCGAAACCGCCAAGGGCTGCTTCACGCAGGCCGCCGAGCAGTACCGGGCGAGCGGCTCGAAGTACGGCGAGTCGCGCGCCACTGCCAATCTCGGCCTGGTGTACTGCGACACCGGTCCGCTGCGCACCGCGGTCGAACTGCTCGCCCGCGCCGACGCGACGCGGCTCGAAAGCGGATACGTCGGCGCCCGCGCCCACAGCCTTTGCTCGCTCGGCTACGCGAACTGGCGGGCCGGCGATTTCGCCGAGGCGCGCCGCCTGCTGGACCAGTCGCTGGAACTGGCCGAGTCCAACGGCGACACGCGCGCCGCCCGGCTCGCGCACTGCGACCTGGTCGCCCTCGACTGCTCGGTCGGCGACTTCGCGCAGGCCCGCTACCACGCCACGCTGGCCGAGTCGCTCGGCGCGCAGGCCGGCACGCCGCGTCCGCTCACCCAGACGAACTTCGCCTGGGGGCTGGTGTACGAGGGCGAGCGCGACTACGTGCGTGCACAGGAGCTCTACGACGAGGTCCTGCGCCAGGCGCTCCAGTTCGGCGACTCCAACCACGAGATCTGCGCCCTGATCGGCGGCGCGTCGGTGTGCCGGGCGTTGGGCGCGCTGCCGGAGTCGCTGCGGCGGGCCCAGCGGGCGCTCGCGCTCAGCCACGACCGCGGCGTCCGGTTGTACGAGGCGGACGCGCTGGTCGAGCTGGCCGAGACGAACCTGGCGCTGGGCAACGTCGACCGCGCCTGCCGGCATGCCGAACGAGCCGTGGCGCTCGGCGCGGAGATCGGATATCAGCACACTCACGCGAAGGCGATGTGTGCGCTCGGCGACGCGCTGCGGCAGGCTGAGGGGGAGCAGGCCGCGCTGCCACACTGGCGCGCCGCGCACGACCTGTTCGTCAAGCTCGGCTCCCCGCAGGCGCGGGAACTGCTGGCGCGCGGGTACTGACGGCAGCGTTCTTCCAGAGTTCTACGTCATAGACAAGCCTTCGAAGCCTGACGAAGATCTTGAAAACGCGTCCGGCACATATCGGCTCGCCCGATCGGTATTCGCTGGCAGACCGGAGCGCACTGGGCGCCTGGCCAAGATCTTCAGCGCACTCCTACGCCAGAGCGACGCCCTGAAGCGAATCAGCAGCACTCGAATGCGCACCCTCGACGGGCAGCGCGATCGCGGTGAACAGCAATCCGTCGCGCACCAGCCACCGTCCGGCGAATCCGGGCAGGCTCACCCCGCCGACGACCGGGCCGGGCACCAGCAGCCGCGCGTCGAAGGCGCCGGATTGATCGCGACCGCCGTCGAAGGTGATGTCCGCCTCGTCGAAGTCCAGCCAGCGCCGGGTCAGCGGGAACCAGGCCTTGTACACGGCCTCCTTCGCGCTGAACAGCAGCCGGTCCCAGTGCACGTCCGGACGCGTCGCAGCCAGCTGAGCCAGCCGGTCGCGCTCCTGCGGCAGCGTGACCGTGTCGAGCACGTCGGGCGGCAGCGCCTCGTGCGGCTCGGCGTCCACGCCGAGGGTGACCAGGTCCGTGCTGTGGGCCACGACCGCGGCACGGTATCCGGCGCAGTGCGTCATGCTGCCCACGATCCCGTCCGGCCACTGCGGCGCGCCGCGTTCGCCGGTCAGGATCGGGACCGCGGGCAGGCCGAGCCGGCCCAGTGCCGTGCGCGCGCAGTGGCGCACGGTCGTGAACTCCAGCCTGCGTTTCGGCACCGCCCGCCCGATCAGGGCCTCCTCCTCGGGGAACAGCACGGCATCCGGCGGGTCCGACACCGCCTCGACCGCGATCGCGCCCCGCGGCAGCAGCTCTTCGATCACTGACGCAGTCTCCCAGGCCACGGTCGGCCGCGCCAGCGCCGGCGAACACGGCCGAAACCGTGCGTCGCAAGCGCCTGATCATTGAGAAGCGCCTGGCCCGGGCCTACGATGGGCGGCACTCCACCACAGAGACGTAGTACAGAGACGCAGTACAGGAACCCAGCACAGAGACGAGGTGCGGCCGTCGTGGACGCGGATGTCGTCGTCGTCGGGGGCGGGCTGGCCGGGCTCGTCGCGACCGCGCAGCTGGCCGCCGCCGGGCGGCGGGTGATCCTGGTCGAGCAGGAGCCGGAGGCCTCGCTCGGCGGCCAGGCCTTCTGGTCCTTCGGCGGGCTGTTCCTGGTCGACTCGCCCGAGCAGCGCCGGATGGGCATCCGCGACTCGCGCGAGCTGGCCTGGCAGGACTGGCTGGGCAGCGCCGGCTTCGACCGGGACGAGGACGCCTGGCCGCGCCGGTGGGCCGAGGCGTACGTCGACTTCGCCGCCACCGAGAAGCGCGCGTGGCTGCGCGGCCTCGGCGTGCGGTTCTTCCCGATCGTCGGCTGGGCCGAGCGCGGCGGGTATCTCGCCGACGGGCACGGCAACTCGGTGCCCCGCTTCCACATCACCTGGGGCACCGGCCCGGGTGTCATCGAGCCCTTCGAACGCCTGGTGCGCGCGGCGGCTGCCGAAGGCCTGGTGCGGCTGGCGTTCCGGCATCGCGTCGATGAGCTGACGGTGACGGACGGCGCCGTGACCGGCGTGCGCGGCACGATCCTCGAACCCAGCGATGCCCCGCGGGGCGAGTCGAGTTCGCGTACTGCCGTCGGCGAGTTCTCCTTCACCGCGCAGGCTGTGATCGTCACCTCCGGCGGCATCGGCGGCAACCACGAGCTGGTGCGCCGCAGCTGGCCCGCGCGCCTCGGCGAGCCGCCGCGCAATCTGCTCTCCGGCGTGCCCGCGCATGTGGACGGCCGGATGCTGGGGATCGCCGAGACGGCGGGCGGGCACCTGATCAACGGCGACCGGATGTGGCACTACACCGAGGGCGTGGCCAACTGGGATCCGATCTGGCCGCTGCACGGCATCAGGATCCTGCCGGGGCCGTCCTCGCTGTGGCTCGACGCGCTCGGCCGCCGGCTTCCGGTGCCGCTGTTCCCCGGCTTCGACACCCTCGGCACGCTCGAACACATCATGGGCACCGGGTACGACTACACCTGGTTCGTACTCACCCAGAAGATCATCGAGAAGGAGTTCGCGCTCTCCGGCTCGGAGCAGAACCCTGACCTCACCGGCAGGAGCGTGCGCCAGCTGCTGCGCCGGGTCGGCCGGGGCGCGCCGCCGCCGGTCGAGGCGTTCAAGCGGTACGGCGCCGACTTCGTGGTCGCCGACTCGCTGCCCCGGCTGGTCGAGGGCATGAACGCCCGCACCGCCAAGCCGCTGCTCGACCTGGCCGAGGTGTCCCGGCAGGTGGAGGCGCGCGACCGGGAGCTCGGCAACCGGTTCGGCAAGGACCTTCAGGTCACCGCGATCCGGGGGGCCCGCGCCTACCGCGGCGACCGGCTGATCCGGGTGGCCTCGCCGCACCGGCTGCTCGATCCGAAGGCCGGGCCGCTGATCGCCGTCAGACTCAACATCCTGACCCGAAAGTCGCTCGGCGGTCTGGAGACCGACCTGTCGGGCAGGGTGCTGCGAGCCGACGGGCAGCCGCTGCCGGGCCTGTACGCGGCGGGTGAGGCCGCCGGCTTCGGCGGCGGCGGCATGCACGGCTACCGCTCACTGGAGGGTACCTTCCTCGGCGGCTGCCTGTACTCCGGCCGCCAGGCCGGACGCGCCGCGGCCGAAGCAGTCGGCTGAAGTCACGTCCGCCGGGAGGCCGTCTTCAGAAGCCGCCGGACTGCGATCCGGAGACCGAGCCGTGTTGCGCGTCGGTCGTCACGCTCAAGGAGTACGTGTCGCCGGACGTGCCGTGCGGGGAGTTGCTGTGCTGGAACTGCGCCGCGAACTTGATTCCGCCCGCCGGGAGCGTCTTGCCGGTCCTGAGTTCGAACCTATAGACCAAACCGTCAGAACTGGAGTTCACCGTCACATCGAACACCGAGACGTCGTAGTCCACGAAGTAGCCGGTGGCCGTCAGCCCCGGGCTCTGCGCCACCTGCACGACCAGCTTCAGCGAGTCGACCGGCTCGGTGAGCGTGACGTTCACGTCCTCCTCGGTCCAGCTCGCGCCGCTGTTCGGCCCGATCGCGCCGGCCGCGGTGACGATCTTACCTCCGAGGTTCGTGGGCTGCGACGCCGACGCGGACGCCGAGGCCTGAGCGGAGCCGGACGCCGAAGCCGGGTGTCCGCCGCTCTCAGGCCTCGTCGACGCGGTGGACTGGTCGACCGTGGCAGCGCTCTGAGTTCCACGCGCCCGGGTCGCCCCCGGTAGCGGCGTCGTGAGCGCAGCGCCCGGGGAGGGGAACCCGCCACCGGCCGCCGTCGCCGCCTGCGTGTGCGAGTGACTGGTGATCGTCACCGTCACGGCGACCGCGATCGCCGCGCTCAGTCCCGCCGCCGCGATGCCGACCGGAATTCCCGCCAGCCGGATGCCGGTGACCGAGAGGCCGCGTCCCGGTCGCCTGGAGCGCTCGCGCGCATCGTGCTCCACGCTGTCGAGCAACTCGTCGAGCCGTTCGTTCAGCATGCTGCGGATGTGTTCGCCGTCCGGCTCGTACAACTCGATCTCGGTGTCCAGCGCCTCCGTAAGCCAATCGACCGATCCCGGCCGCTCGTGTGATCCGTCTGTCATCGCGCACCGCCTTGCGCGCCGTTTACGTCGTGTCCCTCTCGCCCAGCCGGTCGCCGCCGTTCGGCGCCGAGCAGCACGGCGAGCTCGGCCATGCCCCGCGAGGTCTGGCTCTTCACGGTTCCGACCGAGATGCCCAATGTAGTGGCCGTCTCCTGCTCGCTCAGACCGTAGTAGTGCCGCAACACTACACAGGCCCGTTTTCGCACCGGCAGCAGCCGTAGCGCGGCGCGCACGTCGGCGACCGCGGCCACGTCCGGCTCCTCGGTGCGCTCCGACCACGCCGCGCCCAGCAGCCGCCAGCCGCGCCGTTCGCGCACCAGCCTGCGCACCCGGGTCGCGGCCAGGTTCACCACGATGCGCCGCACGTACGCCAGCGGCGAGTCGGACCCGGTCACATGATCCCAGCGTTTCCAGGCCTGGGTGAACGCCTCGGCGGTCAGGTCGTCCGCGGCGTCCGGATCGCCGGACAGCAGGTAGGCGAGCCGGGCCAGGTCCCGGTGATGGGCGTCGAAGAACGCGTCGAACTGCGCGCGGGCGTCCGCGTCGGGCGTCCGTGCCTCGCCGAGGTGACTCATTGTGGTCGCCGCCACGACATGTGACCGTAGCAGTCCACGTTCAGTTCGCGACAGAGTGAGTTACCTTATCCGATTTTATGCGACCTATATATGACGATTAGTGGCTTGAAGCTGCGCGTCAGGTCCGCTTCGGGACGGTCACGGCTACCAGTTCCGTCCCGTCGCCGCTCAGCGACAGGCTCGTGGTCAGTGAGCTCAGCTCGCCGAGCCGGGCCACGTGCGTGCCGCCGCAGTCGATCGACGCGGTGCCCTCCGGCAGTTCGCATACCCAGCGGCGGCGCGCAGTCAGCTCCGGTCCGGGCGCTTCGACGCGAACTGGTGCGTCGGCGGCGATCCAGCCGGCCAGCCGGGCGTTGACGCGCGTCGTCACTCCCGCCAGCGCGTCACCCAGACCCTCGGGGTCGAACCCCTGCTTGCGCAACGACTTTCCGATGCGATACCGGTCCGTGCTCGCGTGCTCGTCCATCCGCGAGCTGACCATGGCCAGTGCGTCGAAATCCGGCGAACCGAGCGCGTCGGAGCGCGCCTGCTTGCGCCAACGCTCCGCCAGTGCCTCGTTCAGCGCCAGGGCCAGCAGGTGGCATCCGGTGTGCGCGGCCGACAGCGCGGCACGCCGCTCCACGTCCGCGCGCAGTACCACCGCACGCCCCACCAACTCCTGCGCTGCGGCTCCCGCCTCGTCCATCTCACGCAACTCGGCCAGGTGCACCACGAGCCACACCCACTCCGGGTCGCCCCGTCGCACCGGAATCTCCTCGCCGAGCAGGAATTCGCCCTGCGGGCTGACCGCGCCGATAACGCAGTCCACGACCGGGTAACGCGCCCCGCGGAACTCTCCAGTGTCGGCATCCACGGTGTCGAACTCCACTGTTCCGCTGTCGCCGGGCTGATCCGGCCAGCTGTGGTCCAGCGGATGGAACGGCGTGGTGTCCGTAACGAGGCCGACCACGCCCCCGGGCAGCGGCATCGCGGCGACGACGGTCGAGCCTCCGTGGACGGTGCCGCTCGGGAAGGTCACCAGCGTCGCGGTGTTCGGATACGCCATGCTCCCAGTGTTACATCAGCGCCGCGCCGGCATAGCCTGATCGACATAAACCGTGATCCGCGCCTTCCCGTCGGCGCACCGGGATACCATCAGGCCGTGACTGCTGACGCTGCTGCCGCCGCCACCGCCGACGAGCGCCCGGCGGGCCGTTCCGATCTGCCGCTGCGCCGCACCGCCAGGATCCTGCTGGCCGACGACGGCGACAGGATCCTGTTGTTCCGGTTCGTGGACCCGAAGTCGGAGGTGCCCGGCGGAGTCTTCTGGGGAACGCCGGGCGGCGGCGTCGACGAGGGCGAGTCGCTGCCGCAGGCCGCCGCGCGCGAGCTGTTCGAGGAGACCGGCCTGCGCGTCCCGCAGGGCAGCTTCGAGCGCGTCGTTGCGCGTGCCGAGGGCGCCGCGAGGTACGCCGGCCAGGACCTTTGGTACGAAGATCACTTCTACTTCCTGCGTGCCGCCGCCTTCGAACTCGACGAGTCGGGATGGGAAGAGGTCGAGCGGGAGACGATGGCCGAGTACCGCTGGTGGACCGTGGCCGAACTGGCCGCTGCCGCCGAGCCCGTATACCCGCCCGCGCTTGCGCGCATCATGCCCGACCTGCTCGCCGGGCGGCTGCCCGCCGAGCCGTTCGATGCCGACGAGGCCAGGCCCGGCAATAGCCCCGTCGGGGCCTAAGGGCAGCCGAACACCCCGATAAACGCTCCGGGCTACGTGCTCCGCGACCGCTCGCCGGATATCTTTCCCCCATGGCGACCGGAACGCTGGCCATCGACCTGAACGCCGATCTCGGCGAGGGGTTCGGGCGCTGGGAGCTGACCGACGACGAAGCGTTGTTGGCGGTGGTGACCAGCGCGAACGTCGCCTGCGGCTTCCACGCCGGCGACCCGTCCACGATGCGCCGGGTCTGCGCGCTGGCCGCCGCGCGCGGCGTGCGGATCGGCGCGCAGGTGTCCTACCGCGACCTGGCCGGATTCGGCCGCCGCCCGATGGAGGTGCCCCCGCGCGAACTGGCCGACGAGGTCGCGTACCAGATCGGCGCGTTGCGGGTCTTCGCCCAGGCGGCGGGCGCCGACCTGGCATACGTCAAGCCGCACGGCGCGCTGTACAACCGGATCGCCTGGGACGAGACGCAGGCGGACGCGGTCGTCGACGGCATCCTGCTGTCCGGCGGCGACCTGCCGGTGCTCGGCCTGCCGGGATCGGCGGTGCACCGCTCAGCGGCCGCGGCGCGGCTTGCGGCCGTTGCCGAGGCCTTCGCCGATCGCGCCTACCGCAAGGACGGCACGCTCGTGCCGCGCACCGAGCCCGGCGCAGTCCTGCACGACCCCGGCCAAGTCGTCGAGCGCTCGGTCACGATCGCGACGCGCGGCGAGGTCACGACCGTCTCCGGCGAGCGCATCGCCGTGCAGGCAGCTTCGCTCTGCCTGCACGGCGACACCCCGGGCGCGGTCGAACTGGCCCGGCGAGTCCGCGAAGCCCTGATTCGCGCGGGCGTCACCGTCGAACCCTTCGCGTAAGGCACAGCCATGAAGATCCTCCGATACGGCGCCCACGCCCTACTTGTCGAGTGCGCGGACCTCGCGGAGGTCACCGCGCTGCACGCCGAACTCACACGCAGACGCGCCGCCGCCGCGCTGCCCCCGCTCGACGACATCGTCCCCGCCGAACGCACAGTCCTGATCGACGGCATCGCCGAGCCCGCCGAACTCGCGGCCGATCTGCCCACCTGGTCGCTCTCCACCACGCCTGCCGACCGCGCTCAGATCGTCGACATCCGAGTGCACTACGACGGCCCCGACCTCGCCGAGGTCGCCGCCGCCTGGAACGTGCCAACCGCCGACGTCGCAAAGGTCCACAGTGCCCGTGAATACCGCGTCGCGTTCTGCGGCTTCACCCCGGGCTTCGCGTACCTCGTCGGGCTGCCCGAGGCCTACCACCTACCCCGCCGCCCGACGCCGCGCGTCAGCATCCCGGCCGGTTCGGTCGCCGTCGCAGGTCCCTACACTGGCGTCTACCCGTGCTCCTCGCCCGGCGGCTGGCACCTGATCGGCACGACCGACGCAGACCTCTGGGACTTAGACCGCCCCGGCCCCGCGCTGCTGGAGCCCGGCAGCGCCGTGCGCTTCATCCCGATGCCCGACGCCGACACCCCGACAGGCGCCGACATCCCCACGACCAACGGCACGCGGTGACGCCCCCATGACCGCGATCCAGATCGTCCGCGCCGGCGCACTGACCACGGTCCAAGACCTGGGCCGCCCCGGCTACGCTCACCTGGGCGTTCCACGCAGCGGCGCCCTCGACCAAGCCGCGCACCGCCTCGCCAACCACCTCGTCGGCAACGAGCCCGGCGCCGCGACGCTGGAAACGACGCTCACCGGCGTCACCGTGCGCGCCTTGGAGCCGGTCGTCGTCGCAGTCTGCGGCGCTGTCGCCCCGATCCGCCGCGACGGCCACCCCGCGCCGTGGGCCGCGCCGATTGCGCTGAATGCGGGCGAGACCCTGGACATCGGCTCCGCGACGCAGGGCGTGCACAACTACGTGGCGTTCGCCGGGGCGATCGCGGTCCCGCCGGTTCTGGGCAGCCGCTCGACCGACCTGCTCTCCGGCCTGGGCCCGCAGCGCCTACGCGACGGCGACATCCTGCCCCTCGGCAACCCGGGCAGCCCCCCGCACCCCGCCGACACGTACCCCGTCACGGTCACGGCGCCGGACCCGGAACCCAACCACGGATCAGCGTTCGAACTGCCGATCCTGCCCGGCCCCAGGGCGGAGCATTTCCCGGACCTCGCCTGGCAGGTGCTCACCGGCAACGAGTACACGGTGTCGCAGCACTCGAACAGAGTGGCCCTGCGGTTGGAAGGCCCGCCGCTGCGCCGCACCGGCCCCGACACGATCCCGAGTGAGGGCGCCGTACTGGGCGCGATCCAAGTCCCCGCCGACGGCCTGCCGATCGTGTTCCTGGCCGACCACCCGCCGACCGGCGGCTACCCCGTGATCGCCGTCGTCCCCGTCGCAGCCCTCGGGCTCGCCGCCCAAGCCCCGCCCGGCGCGCGCCTGCGATTCCGCCGCGTCGAGCACTGACACCCACACCCACCCGGCAACGACAGAGTCTCCGCCACGTCACGCCACGCCACGCCGACGCACTTCGCGCTGATCTTGACCCACCCGCCCACCCCCGCTCCGCGCCCCCGCTCCGCGCCCCCGCTACGCTCGGCCGCTCCACGGACTCAGAGCGCTGCCGCGCACGCACTGCGCCCCCTCGCCGCCGCTCGGTGGCTCGCGCTATGAGCACGCGCCGTCGCGCGCTCGCTGCGGCGCAATTCGCCCAGACTCTCCATCCGAGATCGTCGCGCGGGCAATTTCGGGCTACGTCGCCACGGGTGCCAGCAATCCTGTGGCGGTGAGTTGCCCGAGCGCGTCGGTGACGTCGGCCGGGCCGAATAAAGTGGCCTTGCGGGGGGTCCAGGCGGCCATCTGGGTGGCGATCTCGGCCGGGTTGACGCGCGACGCGCGGTTGGCCAGGTAGTGCGCGCTGGCCAGCAGTTCCATGCCTTCGGGGTACTCGTAGCCGCGGACCGCGTGAGCGACCTTGCCCCACGCTGTGGCGAACATGCTGTCGCCGTCGACGGCGGATTCGGCTTGCTCGGTGCTCTCTTCGAATACTTCGATGTCGGCCCGGGCTCCGCCGGTGCCGTCGCCGTAGCCGAGGATGTGGTGGCCTTCGGAGGCTGCCAACTCGCGGTTGAGGGTGGCGGAGAACGGTCCGTACTTGTAGGGCACGAAACGTAGGTCGAGGTCAGCGCCAGCGCTCTGCAACAGGTAGGCGACCTTCTGGACTTCCAGCAGTGAGGCTTTGGGCTCCTCGGTGACGCCGCTGTTCCATGCCGCTGCGATGTACCGGCCCAGGGCGGCCAGCAGCCGTGCGAGGGGTTGCGTCAGGACGGGCGCGGGCCCGGCCGTCGGCATGTCGGCGGCTGGCGGCGTGCCTGGCAGATAGAGGTGTACCTCGATGCTGAGCGGTGCGAGCTTCTCGACGATCAGTGGCCGTACGGTCTGCCAGCGCAGGCCTCCGTTGCCACAGCCGAGCGGCGGGACAGCCACGCTGTGAATACCACGTTCGCGCAGGACGCGCACCAGGTCGTCCAAGCCAGCTTCGATGTCCTCTAGGGTCGAGCGGTCGCGCCAGTGCCGTTTGGTGGGGAAGTTCAGGACCCAGCGGGTGCCCTCCAACGGCGTGGCCAGTACCCGCCCGGGCTGCACCTCGCCTCGCTCGAAGGCTTCGCGGTAGGCGGCGTAGACTTCCGGGAAGGCCCTTTTGAACTGTAGCGCGAGGCCCTTGCCCATCACTCCTACGGTGTTGACGGGATTGATCAGGGCCTGCGCATCGTCGCGTAGAAGGTTGCCCCGCCGTTCCTCGATCATGCTGTTCGCCTCCTTCCTGACTACGGTGTTGGTGTGCATGCTAGAAGTACCACCCAGGTCTGACAGCCACTGATGGTTGGTGCTCGATTCCGTCGAGTGCTGCACGTACCTGCCTGGCCATCGCCTCGTCGATAACCGCGACTGACTCCACTGCGGCCCATGGCACCACGCGATGGCCGAGCATCTCCGCCATCCGGCGCTGCATGCGCGAGCCGTCTTCGGGAGTGTTGTTCCACATGAGCCGCAGCATCAGGTCCCAGTCGATGTGCGCAGGCAACTGATCGACGTGGTTGACGAATCGGGTTGTCCTCAGCGCGGCGTTGAGGTTCGTGGCCACCCACGTCACTTCGTGCTCGACGAGTCTTGACAGTCGGCTGACCAGGTAGACCAGCGGGTATTGGCCGTCCTTGTAACCAGAGACCCCGCCACCGTGAATTCTTCGCAACATCGGACTGCGTGGCGCGTAGTAGAACGGCGCGTAGTCCGCGACTACGCCGCCCGGCCCGATCGGTACGATCCGGCGGCGGCGCGCCTCCTTGATGCCGTCCTCGGCGCAGTCCACCCGAGGATCCGCGCCGTAGGTGTCCGCGATCAGGCCACGCTCGGCGATACCCCGCAGGTTGTGTACGTGCGTGAAGTGCACCAGTAGCGGATTGCGGCGGTCGAGGTCCATTGAGCAGGAGTGTACGTCCAGACGATCGCTCGCAGGGCCGATGCCTTACGCCACGCGGTGGGCTCCGCGTGCCGGCACGGCCTGGAAGATCTCTGCCTCGGGGAGGGCGTCGAGCACGCTCGCCGTCACGCGCTCGGCGCGGTCCAGGGAGACCAGGGCGATCGCGCTGCCGCCGAAGCCGCCGCCGGTCATGCGGGCGCCGTGGGCGCCGGCGCGCAGCGCGGTGTCGACCACGACGTCCAGTTCGTCGCAGGAGACTTCGAAGTCGTCGCGCAGCGAGGCGTGCGAGGCGGTGAGCAGCTCGCCCGCGGCGTTGAGGCGGGGGCCGGTCAGTTCGCCGAGTTTCAGCAGGCTGACGAAGCGTTCGACCCGTTCGTTCTCGGTGACCACGTGGCGCACCCGGCGGGCGGTGGTCTCGTCGAGTTGCGCGGCGGCGCGGTCCAGGTCGGCGGTGGTCAGGTCGCGCAGCGCCTGGACGCCGAGGACCGCGGCGGCCTTCTCGCAGCTCGCGCGGCGGGCCGGGTAGCCGGACTCGCCGAGGTCGTGGCTGACGCCGGTGTCGATCACCAGCAGGGTCAGCTCGGCGACGGCCAGGTCGAAGGGGTGCACGGCGATCTCCAGCGAGCGGGTGTCGATGAACAACACGCCGCCCTCCGCGCCGAAGACCGACGAGAGCTGGTCGAGCGGGCCGCAGGGCACGCCCGCGTACACGTTCTCGGCATACTGCGACAGCCGGGCGAGCTCGGCAGGGCTCAGTCTCACCTCGGCGTCGGCGATCGCGGCCAGCGCCATGCCCGTCGAACACTCCAGCGCGGCCGAGGAGGACAGGCCCGCGCCGATCGGCACGGTGGAGGCGAACGCCAGGTCCGCGCCGCCGAAACGTGACGGCAGGACGCCCGCGCCACGCAGCGCCCACGCGACGCCCGCCGGGTACGCGGGCCAGCCGTGCGGGACGCGCGGCGCCAGGTCCGAGAGCGCGATCTCGGTGACGCGGTGGTCTCCGGCCGCGGAAACCACGCACAGCAGGCCGTCGGTGCGCGGCGCCGCGGCGACCGCGGTGTAACGGTCGATCGCCATCGGCAGGACGAAGCCTTCGTTGTAGTCCGTGTGCTCGCCGATCACGTTCACCCGGCCCGGCGCGGCCCACACGCCGCCCGCCGTGCGTCCGTACGCTGATTCGAAAAGGCGCGCCGCCTCGGCTGCGATCGGGCCGACCGTACCGACCGTACCGGCTGTGTTCAAGGGATTGCCTTCTTCCGCTGCGGGGTGTTCCGGAACGCTGCGCTCGCCTTTGAGTCAGTGCTCTGTATCGTACGGTCTGAGCGAGCGGGCGAACGTCCACGCGTCCGCGATCATGGCGTCCAGGTCGGTGTGCCGCGGCTGCCAGCCCAGTTCGGTCCCGGCACGCCGGGCGCCGGCCACCAGCGCGGCCGGGTCGCCTGCCCGGCGCCCCGCCTCGACCTGCGGGATCGGCCGGCCGGTGACCCGGCGCGCGGCCTCGACCACCTCGCGGACCGTGAAGCCCTTCCCGATGCCCAGGTTGCAGATCAGGTGCTCGCCGCGGCGCGCCCGGCGCAGCGCGAGCAGATGCGCGTCGGCCAGGTCGGCGACGTGAATATAGTCACGCACGCAGGTGCCGTCGGCGGTCGGATAGTCGGTCCCGAAGACGGTGATCGCGGGCCGTTCGCCAAGCGCCGTCTTGAGCACCAGCGGGATCAGGTGCGACTCGGGGTCGTGCCGCTCGCCGTATCCGCGGTAGGAGCCCGCGACGTTGAAGTATCGCAGCGACACGGCGGCCAGCCCGTGCGCGGCCGACTCGGCGCGGATCATGTGGTCGACGGCCAGTTTCGTCGCGCCGTACGGGTTGGTCGGCGCGGTCGGCGCGGACTCCGGGATCGGCACGGTCTCGGGCTCGCCGTATACGGCGGCGGTGGAGGAGAACACCAGGCGGCGCACGCCGGCCTCGCGCATCGCGTCGAGCAGCAGGTGCGTGCCGACGACGTTGTTGGCCCAGTACTTCTCAGGCTTCGCGACCGACTCGCCGACCTGTGAGAAGGCGGCGAAGTGCAGCACCGCCGAGTACGAGGCGTCGAGCAGCTTCGCGGCGGTGTCGTGGACGCGGCCCTCGACGAACTCGGCGCCCTCGGGCACGGCGGCGCGATGGCCGGTCGAGAGGTCGTCGAGCACCATCACACGGTATCCGGACTCGATCAGCCGCGCGGCGACGACCGAGCCGATGTAGCCGGCGCCGCCGGTGACGAGGACCCGGGTGCCGGGGTCTGCCGCATCGAGCCCTGCTGTATCGGAGGCTGCTGCGTCGGGCCTTGGCGTATCGGACACCGGTGTATCGGACCCTGGTGTATCGGACACCGTGTCGGCTGGTGTGTCCGTACCCGTCATTCGGCCACCTCTCGTAGTCGCTGCGCGGCCCGCTCGGGCGAGACGTCGTTCATGAAGGCGCCCATCCCCGACTCCGTCCCGGCCAGGTACTTGAGCTTGTCCGCGGTGCGCAGCACGGTGAACAGCTCCAGGTGCAGGGCCAGCTCCGGTTCGGTCCCGGTCGGGGCGACCGGGGCCTGGTGCCATGCGGCAATGTACGGCGTCGGCGCCGAACGTCCGGGGAACAACCGGTCGAACCGGCGCAGAAGTCCGACGTAAGCCGCCGGGAACGAGACGCGCTGCGCCTCGTCCAACCGAGTGAAGTCACCCACTCGGCGGTTCGGGTACAGGTGCACCTCGTACGGCCAGCGCGCGGCGAACGGGACGAACGCCGTCCACTCCTCGCTCTCCAGCACCACCCGGCCGCCAGAGCGCTCCGCCGCGAGCACGTCGTCGAACAGATTGCGGCCGGTGCTCGCGCGATGTGCGGCGGCGTTCTCCACCGCACGCGCCGTTTTCGGCGGCAGATACGGGAACGCGTAGATCTGGCCGTGCGGATGTGTCAGCGTGACGCCGATCTCGTTGCCGCGGTTCTCGAAGCAGTAGACCTGTCGGATCCCGGGCAGCGCCGACAGTTCGGCGGTGCGGTCGGTCCACGCCTCCAGCACCAGCAGCACCCGCGCCTCGTCGAGCGCCGCGAACGTCGCGCTGTGGTCTGACGTGAAGCAGACCACCTCGCAGCGTCCGCCGCCGAGGTGCGCGCGGTGCGGCAGCGGGCCGACGAGGGCGTCCTCGGCCGCCGGCATGCCGCTCAGCGACGGAAAGCGGTTCTCGAACACCACCACCTCATAGTCCGGCGCCGGGATCTCGCTGTGCCATTCGTCCGTGGAAGGGCACAGCGGGCAACTGTTCGTCGGCGGCAGGTAGGGGCGGCCCTGCCGGTGCGCGGCCACCGCGATCCACTCGCCCTGCACGGGGTCGAGCCTGGTCTCGCTGGTCGTGTGCACGGGGTCGAGTGGGCGCTGATCGGCGAAGACAGCCCGGGTCTCGGCGTCGCCGACGTCGTAGTAGATCAGCTCGCGGCCGTCCGCCAACTGCGTGACGGTCTTCTTCACCGGTAGCTCCTTCATCGAACATATTCAAACACGCTTGAACGATATCTCACAAGGGCTAGCATAGTTTCGAACGAGTTCGATGTGCTTCGTCATGCCGTGCGCGCCACGCCGCCGGCGCCGCCGCCGCGGTGGACGAGCGGTGCCACAATGGGCGCAGCCACAGTTGGCGTGGACACGAGTGACTGCGGTGACTCCGGTGACGGCGGCCGCGGTGAAAGCAAGCCCGGTGAGCGTGGCGGCCGCCGGCGCCGGCGGCACGGGAACGGCCGCGCGCGGGGGATGGGTAGTCGAGAAGGAGCTTCGATGGCGCAAGTCGAGACGGACGACAGCCGGGGGCTGCTCGCCGAGCAGCGCCGAGCCGCCATCGCGGCCGAGGTGCGCGCCCGCGGCGGCGTGCGGGTGACCGACCTCGTGCTGCGCTTCGGCGTCTCGGACATGACGGTGCGCCGCGACCTGGACGTGCTGGCCCGCGACGGGCAGTTGGAGAAGGTGCACGGCGGCGCGGTCGCGCTCGGCGAGTCCAGCGCGCACGAACCCGGCTTCGAGGCCAAGCGCACCCTGGAGACCGCGGCCAAGGAGTCCATCGCCGAGGCGGCGGCGGCGCTCGTGCCGCGCGGCGGCGCGGTGGCGCTGTCCGCGGGGACCACCACCTACGCGCTGGCGCGCAGGCTCACCGACGTGTCCGACCTGACCGTGGTCACCAACTCGATCCGGATCGCCGACCTGTTCGCGCAGCGGCTGCGTCCGCCGGGCTCCCGGCACGGGGCCACCGTGGTGCTCACCGGCGGCATGCGTACCCCTTCCGACGCACTGGTCGGCCCCGTCGCGGACCAGGCGATCCGCTCGCTCAACTTCGACCTGGCCTTCGTGGGCTGCCACGGCATCTCGGTCGGCGCCGGGCTGTCCACCCCCAACCTGGCCGAGGCCGAGACCAACCGGGCGCTGATCGCCGCCGCGCGCCGGGTCGTGGCCGTCGCCGACCACAGCAAGTGGGGGCTGGCCGGGCTGTCCACCTTCGCCCCGCTGGCCGCCGTGGACACCTGGGTGACCGACGGCGGACTGACCGACACCGCCCGCGCCGAAGCCGCCGAACACATCCGCCACCTCCTCATCGCCTGAGAGGGTGCGCGGGGTGGATCGCCGGGCTCGTGTGCCGACGGCCTTTGCCCGGCGGCGTTCTCGTCGGTCGCTGCGCGGTGTTGCTGATGCGGCTGGCGCCGCGTAGCGCTGCGACTCCCTCCTCCGGCCTGCCATGGTCGGCCCCCGACCCGCGAGCCCGTGCGGTGCCAGCCGCATGCGCTGCACTGTCGGCAATCCACCCCACGCACCTTCTGAGGCGTAGCGCCGTTCGTATCACGACCGGGTGAAGAGAAGGATTCCGGCGGCGATCGGCGGTGTGTCGAGACGCGACGGCGCGTCAGGCGCCGCCGGCGAAGCGCTCCTCGCCCTCTCGCAGCGGGCGGAAACGCAGCGCGGACCACGTGTCGTCCACCGCCACCTGGCTGATCGGGCGCATGCCGTATTCGCCGAGGATCGGCCAGAGAGTGTCGCGGTTGATGTCCGCCCTGTTCGCCTTCGGATACAGGACCCAGAAGACTGCCGGCGCGGCGAGCCGGTCCTTGTGCTCGGTCAGGATCTCGTGCGCGGCGGCGGCGCTGTCGGCGAACACGAGGGCGGTCGTCGCTGCGTCCATCTGCGCGACGCTCTCCACGCCGTCGGGCAGCGGGCCGATCAGGGCGATCCGGTCGGCGTGGGACGCCCAGAGAGTCGTGTTCGGCTTGACCAGCAGCTTCTCGGCGACCGACTTGGGCATCGGCTCGGCTCCTTAACCTCGGTGGTGTTCGCCGATGCTATGGCCTCGCTCTGACAGGCGCGTCAGTCGCTCCAGGTGAGCTGCACCTCGGGCACGCCCACCGTGCGTGCGTATTGCACCGCGCGGGCACGGCCCGAACGGTCGCCGCGCTCGTAATGGAACACCCGATCGGCGAAGACCACGTAGGCCTCCTGCGTCGTGGTGAATTTGGCGTACCAGGGCCCCGGGTCGAGGCAGCGGGCCAGCGCCGCCGCCAGGTCCGGGGCCGTCTCGTCGTCGGCCCCGAACTCCAGCAGCGTCCAGCGCGGCGGCTGGCCGGGCGCCCGCTCGGCCGCATCGACACTGGTCACCCAGTGCAGGTGCAGCGGCAGGCCGCCCAGCTTGGCCCCCACCCGAAGACTCTCGCCGACCAGGATTCCGGTGAGCATCCCGCCCCGCCTTCCGCCTCCGCTCCGTCAGTTCGCGCCGTTTGTCGCTCTACCCGCCCACTACCCCTTCACCGACCCGGCCAGCAGTCCGCGAACGAAGTAGCGCTGCAAGGAGAAGAACACCACCAGCGGGATCACGATGGCGATGAACGCGCCCGCCGTCAACAGCTCCCAGCGGCCGCCGAACGAGCCGGTCATCTGGGCCAGCCGAACGGTGAGCGGGGCGACCGCCGGCGTGCCGCCCGCGAAGGTCAGGCCCACCAGCAGGTCGTTCCAGACCCACAGGAACTGGAAGATGGCGAACGCGGCCAGCGCCGGGGTCGCCAGCGGCAGGATGATCGTACGGAACACCCGGAAGTGTGACGCTCCGTCGACCAGCCCGGCCTCGACCAGGTCCCGGGGGATCTGGGCGATGAAGTTGTGCAGCAGGTAGATCGCCAGCGGCAGCGCGAACATGGTGTGCGCCGACCACAGCGAGACGTAGGTCCCGCTGACGTTCAGCGCCGGGATCAGCGCCACGGTGCCGATGTGCGCCCCGCCGGAGAACAGCTGGAGCAGCGGGATCAGCGACATCTGCAACGGGACGACCTGGAGCGCGAAGATGAAGAAGAACAGCGCGTCGCTGCCCTTGAACTTCACCCACGCCAGCACGTAGGCCGCCATCGCGGCGATCGACAGCGGGAACAGCGTGGCCGGGATCGTGATCGCCAGCGAGTTGATCAGGTACGGCATGATCCCAGTGGTGCCGCCGAAGCTGGCGCTCTGGAACAGCACCGTGTTGTAGTTCGACGCGGTCAGCTGCGGGTGCGAGAACACCGTCCACCACCCGGAGGTGGCCGACAGGCCCGAGGGCCGGAACGAGGCGACCAGCAGCCCGAAGGTGGGCACCGTCCACAGCAGCGTGAGCACGATGACCAGCGCCGAGGCCAGCGGCGAGGAGAACGAGCGGCGGATCGCCTTCGCCGCGGGCGGCCTTGGCCGCACCGCGGTCGGGGAAACCACTTCGGCGGGAGTACTCACCGGATCTGCCTCTCCCGTCGCAGCAGGACGATGTTGTAGGCGACCAGCGGCAGCACTCCGGCGAACAGGATGACGGCCAGCGCGCTGCCCTTGCCGTTGTCGAAGTTGACGAACGTCTGCGAGTACATGTCGTTCGCCAGCACCTCGGTGCCGAAGTTTCCGCCGGTCATGGTGCGGATGATGTCGAACAGCTTCAGCGTGATGATCATGACCGTGGTCAGCACCACGATCAGGGTGTTGCGGATCATCGGGAAGGTGATCCGAAACGCCATGGCCAGGCCCTTGGCGCCGTCCACCTTGGCCGCGTCGATGATGTCGTCCGGGATCGCCTTGATCGCGGCGGACAGGACCACCATCGCGAACCCGGTCTGCACCCAGACCATGATCACCATGAGCAGGAAGTTGTTCAGCGGGTGGCTCAGGATCCAGTCCGGCGGGTTGTGCCAGCCCAGCTTCATCACGACCTCGCTGAGCAGGCCGGTCTGCGGATCCTTCGGGTCGCGGTAGTCGTACACGAACTTCCAGATGATCGACGCGCCGACGAAGGAGATCGCCATCGGCATGAAGATCAGCGACTTGTACAGCGACTGCATCTTCATCCGGTCGACCAGCACCGCGAGCAGCAGGCCGAGCAGCGTGGTCACGAACGGCGCGATCACGATCCACAGCAGGGTGTTGAGCAGCGCCTGCTGGGCCGAGCCGTTGGTGAACGCCCAGCCGAAGTTCTTCCCGCCGACGAAGGTCGAGGAGTCGTCGCTGTAGAAGCTCAGGTAGATCGTGCGCAGCGCCGGGATGACCAGCCCCACCGCGAGCAGGATCACCGCCGGGCCGAGCAGCACGGCGATGGTCAGCGGGCGGTGCAGCCGGCCGGTGGCCCGGCCGGCTGCGTAGAAGATGACCAGCCCGATGCCGAAGAAGACCACGAGGGCCTCGCCGGTCTGGCCGAGCTTGGAGGCCGCGTCGCCCGCCGTGCTGGCGAGCAGATGCGGCGTGGGCGCGGACATCACCCGGCCTCCGCGATGCGGAGACCGGGTGCGGGTACGTACATCACTGGCTCGGCCACGCGCCGTCGATGTCCGATGCCGTCTGCGGGATCGACCAGCCCTGGCCGAACCACGCGGTGAACGCCTTCCACTCCTCACCGGAGCCGACCGCGGCGGGCATCATGTCCGACGCGTCGAACCGGAAGGTGGCGTTCGGGTCGGTCAGGTACTTCGCGGACAGCTGGTCGATCGGGTCGCTGTACAGGCTCTGGTCCACGCCCTGGTTGGCGGAGACCCAGCCCGGCGCGACCTTGATCCGGGAGTCGGCCCAGGCCGCGGTGGACAGGTAGTTCTGCACCGCCTGCACCTCGGGACGCGAGGAGAACGCGGTCACGAACTCGCCGCCGCCCTCGACCGGGGTCGGGACGGACGAGCTCATCGCCGGCAGGTAGAACGCGAACACGTCGCCGTCCTGCGCGACCTTGGTGCCGGTCGGCCACTGCGCCTCGTAGAAGGAGGCCTGCTGGAGCATCCAGCAGTCGCCCTTGAGGATCGGCTTGCCTGCGTCCTGGAAGGTCGTGGTGGCGATGGTCTTGACCCCGCCGAAGCCGCCGTTGACCCACGCCGGGTTCTGCATCCAGCCCGCCACGGTCTGCATGGCCTGCTGGATCGGCGGGTCGGAGAACTTCACCTTGTGGCTGACCCAGTCGTCGTACGTGCTGCCGCCCGACTGGCGCAGCACGACCTCCTCCAGCCAGTCGGTGGCCGGCCAGCCGGTCGCGGTGCCCGAGCCGATGCCGCCGCACCACGGCTTGCCCTTGCCGGACGAGGCGATCTTCGCGGACAGCGACATCAGGTCGGCCCACGTGGTCGGCACCTGGTAGCCGGCCGCGGCGAACGCCTTGGGCGAGTACCAGACCAGCGACTTCATGTTCGCGCTCATCGGCGCGGCGTAGAAGGTGCCGTCGACCGAGCCGTACGACTTCCAGGCGTCGTTCCACTTGGCCTCGTTGGCCACGGTCTGTGCCGGCGGCTTGGCCACCTTGTGCGTCTTGACCATCTGCTGGAGCAGACCGGGCTGCGGGATGACCGCCAGGTCCGGCGCGTTGCCGCCGGACACGCGCACGCCGAGCTGCGACTCGAAGTCGTTCGAGCCCTCGTACGAGATCTTGATCCCAGTGCACGAGGAGAACTGCGCCCAGGACTTCTGCAACGAGTCCGACTCGGGGCTGATGATCGAGGCGAACATCGTCACCGTCGTCCCCGAGTGGCCCGCGTAGGCCTGGTACTGCGCGCAGTCGCCGGTAAGGGTCGGCACGGGCGTCGCGCTGTTGGAGCTGCTACTGCTACACGCGGACGCGAGCAGCGCCGCCGAAGCCGCGGCGGCCGTGGCCGCCACCGCCCGGCGCCGTCTGCGGGACGAGCGTCCCCCGCCCGAGCGCTCTGATTCGTCACGGCTGCGGGTACTCTGTCCCCGTTCGCCAGAGGGTGTGAACATCAGCGTCCTCGATCCCTGACTCGCTAAGTTACCGTGCGTTCCCAGGAAAGTCGTTGACTCTGCCCGGGAAATGACATGTGAGATGCAACCTTGCTTTAGTTTCCGCGTCCAGCGCAACCAGTGGATCAACCCGGTAACGATTCGGACAACGCGCCGCGTCCTCCCGGGAGACAACTTCTGTAACCCTGAGCTCACGAGCATGGAAGCGGCCGGAGCGCAGCCGCGCACGGCCGCGCTAAAACGATAAAGCTGCGCGCCGTTCTCGCGCTGCTTCGCCACCCCGTGATGTAACTTTCATGCGCACCGTATTCGACCGCCCGGCCCGACCTCCTCGTTCACCGCCGGCCTGTCCCATCCGCCCGATAAGCTGCGTCCATGGCGACGCAGGCAGCGGACGAAGCGACGCAGGGCCGTCTCGACATCCACCTCGCCGTCGTCGAAGGCGTGCTCGAACGCATCACGTACGCCAACGAGGAGACCGGCTACACCGTCGCGCGTGTCGCTGTGTCCGATTCACCGCGTGGCCGCGGCTCGGACGACCTGCTCACCGTCGTCGGCGCGCTGCTCGGCGCGCAGCCGGGCGAGTCGCTGCGCATGCGCGGCCGCTGGGGTTCGCACGTGCAGTACGGCCGCCAGTTCCACGTCGAGAACTACACGACGGTGCTGCCCGCGACCGTCCAGGGGATCCAGCGCTACCTCGGCTCCGGGCTGATCAAGGGCATCGGCCCCAAGCTCGCCGAACGCATCGTCGAGTACTTCGGCACCGACACGCTGACCGTCATCGAGACCGACCCGGAGCGCCTCGTCGAGGTCCCGACGCTCGGGCCGAAGCGCACGAAGCTGATCGCGGACGCCTGGGTTGAGCAGAAGGCCATCAAGGAAGTCATGGTCTTCCTGCAATCGGTCGGCGTAACCACGTCCATCGCCGTGCGTATTTACAAGGAGTACGGCGACGCGTCGATCGACGTGGTCAAGTCCGAGCCTTACAAGCTCGCCGCCGACGTGTGGGGCATCGGCTTCAAGACCGCGGACGCCATCGCCACCTCCGTAGGCATCCCGCACGACTCCCCGGAGCGCGTCAAAGCGGGCATCCAATACACCCTCTCCCAAGCCTGCGACGCCGGAAATTGCTACCTCCCCCGCGAAAAGCTCATCGAAGCCGCCGTCAAAATCCTCACCGTCGACGCACAGCTCACCTCCGCCTGCCTCGACGAACTGATCACCGCTGAAGGCGCCGTACGCGAAACCCTGCCCGGCGAGTGGACCGACACCGAGGCCGTCTACCTGGTCCCCTTCCACCGCGCCGAGGTATCGCTGGCCGCGCAACTGCTTCGCCTCAAGAACACCACCAACGACCGCTTGGCCGCGTTCCAAGACGTCGACTGGCCCAAGGCCCTCGCGTGGCTGCACGCCCGCACCGGCCTCGACCTGGCCCCCGAACAAGAACAGGCCGCCCGCCTCGCGCTCACCGCCAGGCTCGCCGTCCTTACCGGCGGCCCCGGCTGCGGCAAGTCCTTCACCGTGCGCTCCATCGTCGAACTCGCCAAAGCCAAGCGCGCCAAGGTGGTGCTGGCCGCACCCACCGGCCGCGCCGCCAAACGCCTGGCCGAACTGACCGGCGTTGAGGCCGCCACCGTGCACCGCCTGCTGGAACTCAAACCCGGCGGCGACGCGGCCTTCGACAAGGACCGCCCCTTGGACGCGGACCTGGTCGTCGTGGACGAGGCGTCCATGCTCGACCTCCTCTTGGCCAACAAACTGGCCAAGGCCGTGGCTCCCGGCGCGCACCTGCTCCTGGTGGGCGACGTGGACCAACTCCCGAGCGTCGGCGCCGGAGAGGTCCTGCGCGACCTCCTCGACGCCGAGCCCATCCCGCGCGTCCGCCTGACCCAGGTCTTCCGGCAAGCCCAGCAGTCCGGCGTGGTGGTCAACGCGCACCGCATCAACAAGGGCAAGCCGCTGCTGCTGCACGACTTCCCGGACTTCCACCTGTTCACCGAGGACGAATCCGACCAGGCCGCCGCCCTGGTCGTCGACCTGGCGGTCAACCGCGTACCGCGCAGGTTCGGCCTCGACCCGCGCAAAGACATCCAGGTCCTGGCCCCCATGCACCGCGGCCCGGCCGGCGCGGGCAGTCTCAACGTCCTGCTCCAGCAGGCACTCACCCCGCACCGCGACGGCGCCCCCGAGCGCCGCTTCGGCGGCCGCGTCTACCGCGTCGGCGACAAGGTCACCCAGATCCGCAACAACTACGACAAGGGCGCCAACGGCGTCTTCAACGGCACCGGCGGCATAGTCACCGCCATCGACCAGGAAGCCCAGCGCCTCACCATCCGCACCGACGAAGACGAGGAGATCCCCTACGACTTCGCCGAGCTGGACGAACTCCAACACGCCTACGCCGTCACCGTGCACCGCTCGCAGGGCTCGGAATACCCCGCAGTGATCATCCCGGTCACCACCAGCGCCTGGGCCATGCTCCAGCGCAACCTCCTCTACACCGCGGTAACCCGCGCCAAGAAGCTGGTCGTGCTCGTCGGCTCCGAACGCGCCCTGGCCCAGGCGATCCGCACCGCCGGCTCCGGCCGCCGCCACACGGCACTGGACCTGCGCTTGGCGGGTGTGCTCCAGTCCGGGTGACGGCGGCGGGATTGGACCGGCTTGGACCGGCTTGGACCGTGTCAGACTCCCGGCTCCGAACGACCGGCGGCCGTGACGTGGCGCCCTCAGGAGATGGCGGACGGAAGCACGCCGGCCGGCCAGCGGCCGAGCCAGAACGCGATGCGCGAGGAAACGCCGATACCGCTCGTCGAGCCGTCGTGCGGGACGACCTCGGTCGGTGCGACGTACCCTTCGCCGGGTTCGATCCGGATGCGCACACAGTTGAGTGCTCCACCTCGGCGCACGAACTCTCGGACGTCCGCGGTGCGCGGGTAGTCGTCGAGAATCTGGTTCCCCGCGGTGACGTCCCAGACATCCTTGGTGGCGAGGATCAGGAAGCGATGGCCGGGGCCGAGATTGACCGCCAGGCGTCTGCGGCTGTTCGCTCGTTCACTGATCGGCAGCTGGTCGAAGTTGTCGAGGTGGATTCCGTTGTGCTTGCCGAACCGCTGGTCCACGGTGGTCGTGCGTTGCCCGCCCGGGCTGTCGACATGGCCGATGAACGTGCTGGCATGCCCCCCGGCGAACGGATCGAAGTTAATAGTCTGACTATGATTCAAACTGTATTCGGTACTACTCTCGCGAATACGCGCCAATTCGTCCGATCCGACGGGCAGGCGGATGATCTCGTGCAGCATGTTGCCCGTCGCATCCGCGGGCGGGCGCAGTGAAGTAACCTGCTTGGCGGCCAGCGGCCCCCATTCGTCATCCGGCAGCAGCACCTCCGGCTCGTAGCCGGGCTCGTCGTGAACGAGACTGACCGAAGCGATCTCGCAGCGACCCTTCACGTCCAGTGCGTCGATCGATGCGATGTAGGTGCTCATGAGGTCTGCCCAGGGGTTGAGGTAGGAAGGTCGGCCAGCGCCCGAATCCTCCCATGATGTCTGTTTCTGGGCAGCCACGCCTCTTCGGGATGTCAACCTAAAGAAGCCATACCCGGGCCGACGGCACTGGTGTAGAGCTTCTGACTCGACGACGCGCGGCCCGTTTGGTCGCCCGGTAGGCGAACAGACCCATGCTTCTCGGTGTTGTGATCGTTTGGGTCGACTTTGCCAGTTATTTACCCTTTGTTCGTCAGGTGTGCTCGGCTGTCAAGTGGGTGATATTACCGTTGGACAATGGAATGTGATGACAGGGGACTTCGTCACCCGATTCAGGGCCATAGTTCATTCTTTGCGAAGTTATGGCCGAACAGGCATCTGTTTCTCCGTTGTTACGCAACGCCATGCAGTGGACAATGAACCTGGGCCCCTGGTCGTGAAGCACGATCAGGGCCGAGCCACAGGAGGGGCGCCTGTGTCAGTTGTAAGGACTGGGGACGGTCGTGTTCTGACATTCGAGAGCTGGGGCGCGCAGAACGGCGCGCCGGTGTTTCTGATGCACGGCACACCCGGCAGCCGGATGGGTCCTCACCCGCGGCCTGCCGTACTCTACCGGCTGGGCATCCGGCTGATCGCCTATGACCGGCCCGGCTACGGCGGTTCCGACCCGCTGAAAGGCCGCTCGGTGGCACATGCCGCCAGCGACGTCGAGGCCATCGCCGACCATCTCGGGCTGGGCCGGTTCGCGGTGGTCGGCCGCTCCGGCGGTGCTCCGCACGCACTGGCCTGTGCCGCACTGCTGCCCGACCGCGTCACCCGGGCCGCCTTGCTGGTGAGCCTGGCCCCGCGGGACGCCGAAGGCCTCGACTGGTACGCGGGCATGACGCCGTCCAACGTGGCCGAATATCACAACGCCGAAGCGGGGTACGAAGTGCTCGCGGCGCGCATCAGGACGTACGCCGACCGCATCCGCAGCGATCCCGCATCGGAACTGCCCTTCGAGCCGGCCGACCTTCCCGCACCCGACCGCAGAGTGGTCTCCGACTTCGGCATCCGCAGCATGCTGGTGGACAACTTCTCGGAGGCGCTCAAGGACTCCTACACCGGCTGGATCGACGACAACATGTCGTTCACCGTTCCCTGGGGCTTCTCCGTCGAGGAGATCAAGCGCCCGGTGCTGATGTGGCACGGTGAACTCGACGTCTTCTCTCCGGTCGCGCACACCCGCTGGCTCGCCGAGCACATCCCCAGCGCCTCGCTGGTGCTGGACAGCAACTCGGCGCACTTCGGAGCCGTGGCCGTGCTCCCGCAGGTGCTCAGCTGGCTGGCGGAGGGCGATAGGGAGCCGGAGCAACCCGCCGCCGCCTGACGTCTGGCGACAGCCGTAGCGCAGGCGCGGTTCGCACGTAGTAGGGGAGCAGCCGTGATCGGCCGGGGCGCTTGACGCGTCCCGGCCGATCCGCCTGGTGCCGATCCGGCGTGACTGTCAGGTCGGCTGCGGTTCCAACTCGCGGTCCGTCCGCTCGTACCGCCGCGCGGCGACCACCGTCGGATGGTCATCGCCCAGCTTCGCCGCGAGCGCGGGCAACAGCCTGTCCCGCAGCGTGCGTGCTCTGATGGAGTCGCCGAGCGCGTCGAAGTCCAGCGAAAGGTTCAGGCCGGTGGCCATCGTGTCCGGGTGGGTCTCGCCCAGCCTGCTGATGAACCCTTCGTACGTGCTCTGATCCAAGCCCACAGCCTCGCCGTGTTCGCCCTGCGATGCCAGGCAGTTGGCGAGGTTGACCGACGCGGAGAGCACGTACGGATGGTCGGACACGAACAACCGGTTGAAGCCGGCCAGCGTCTGCCGGATCGCGGCGGTCGCCTCGTGGTCGTGGCCGGCTCGCCGCAGATAGACCGCGAGGTTGTTGCGGCATACGTGCGAATACGGGTGTTCCACGCCCAAGCGCGCCTCGTACGCGGCGAGCGTCTCGGCGGTGGTCTGCACGGCCGCCGGGGCGTTCCCGGTGGCGGCCTGGTCGGCGGCGAGGTTGATCTTGCAGGCCAGCGCGTCCGGAGTCTCGGTGTCGAACTCGGCCGCGTAACGCTCAAGGGTCTGCTCGGTGAGATCGCGCGCCCGCGGGTGCCGACCGGCCTCGCGCAGCGAGATGGCCAGCGACGTGGCCGTGCGCAGGGTCTCCTGGAAGCTCTCGTTCAGTTCGTCCAGATAGTCCTGGTACGCGCCCTCAAGCAGCGTGATCGATTCCTCGTACTCGCCGAGCTCACGCAGGTCGCGGGCCAGGGCGGTGACCGAGAACAGCGCGTACGGGTGCTTCGGCCCCAGCACGGTGCGCCGCCGGCGCAGCGTGTCGCGGTCCAGGTCGCGGGCGCGGATGTTGTCGCCGACCAGGCGGCAGGAGACCGCCAGGTTGTTGGCCGCGGACAGGGTCCGCTCGTGGTCCTCGCCGAAGATCTCCTTGAGGCTGTTGTACGTGGCCTCGTCCATCTCCAGCGCGTCCTTGAACAGGCCGAGGCCGCGCAGGTCGGCGGCCAGGCCGCCCGCGGTCATCAGCGTGTGCAGGTCGTTGGACGGCAGCGCCTGCTGCTGGTCGGCGAGGACGGCTTCGTCCATCTCCCGGGCCTTCTGGAAGTTGCCCTGGGAGCGGTAGACGTTCCCGATGTGGAAGCGCAGGTGAAGCAGCTGACGGCGCAGCAGGTCCTGCGCCACGTCGCCCGGCGCCTGGGCGGTCTGTCCGGCCAGGGCGGCCGACCAGGAGCGGTCGAGAAACTGGGAGAGTTCGAGCGCGCTGTCGAATGCGCCGCTCTTCCACTGGTACCGCACCCAGTCGATCAGCAGTTGCCGTACCGGCTCTTCGTCGCAGGTGACCGCTTCGGACGGGGTCAGGTGCGGCCAGATCAGCGCGTACTGGTCCCAGTTGCGTGGGTCGTCGGTGTCGCCGCGGGCCGGGCGTGCGGCGGCCAGGATCCGGTGCACGAGGTGCACGGTGTCGCTGCGGTCGGCCGGCACGAGCTGATTGCGCAGATAGGCCTGCATGAGCCGGTGGATCTGCAACTCGTTGTTCTGCGCGTCGATCTTGGCCAGCGCGAGCCGGTTGATCTCCTGGGTGACCCGGCCGAGCATCATCGGCACGCGCAGCGAGCCGTCCAGCGGCACCAGCGCGTCCACCGTCTGCTGACCGTAGATCAGGTCGAGCGAGATGTCCGGGGCGAGGAAGGCGCACATGTGCAGCAGGCGCAAACCCGCCTTCGAACGCTCCGCGAGCCGGTCGAGCGAGATCTTCCAGGTCGCCTCAAGATTGCGCGGGTAACCGGCCGGCTGGTCGAGCGAGAGGATCCGGGTGCTCTCCTGCTCCAGCGAGACGAGGTAGTCCTCCACCGAGGTCCCGGTCTCGGACAGCCAGGCGGACGCGACCTCGACGGCGAGCGGCAGGTCGCCGAGGACCTCCGCCACCCGGTCGGCGTCGGTCGAGGTCAGCGTCGGCAGGCGCCGCGAGAGGTGGGCCACCGACTCCTCGCGTGCGAAGACGTCGATTTCGAGCGGCTCGGCCACCTGCGTCCAGGACTGGTTGCGCGAGGTGATCAGCGTGTGTCCCGAACCGCTCGGCAGGTATGGCCGCAGGTCGTTCGGATCGTCGGCGTTGTCGAAGACGAGCAGCCAGCGCTGGTACGGCGGACCGCCGACCCGCAACCGGTCCAGCGCCTCGCGGGCCGCCTCCGCCTCGCTCTCGCCCACCCGGATGCCGAGCCTGCGGGCCAGTTCCGCCAACGACTGGCTGATCAGTCCCGGCTGCTCGGCGTCCAGCCACCAGATCAAGTCGTAGTCGGCCTTGAACCGGTGCGTGTACTCAAGTGCCACCTGCGTCTTGCCGACACCGCCGAGGCCGTGCAAGGCGACCGGCAGCACGACCGACACGCTCTTCGACGCCAGCTGGCTGCGCAGATGCTCCAGCACCGGGTTGCGGCCGGTGAAGGTGGCGTTGCGCGGCCCGACATTCCAGACGAGCGGAGCGGCGCCGGGGAAGCGCGGGGTCGGCCGGGCCGGGTCCGCCGGGGTGGACGGCACCGGCAGGTCGAGGATGCGCAGTACCGCCTCCGTGGCGGCGGTGGCCGAGAGCCCGCCGAGTTCGATTGTCGGGCGTCCGACGAACGGCTCGGCGGTGCGGACTTCGGCGACGTTGATCGCGATCAGCTGGCCGCGGCTGCGCGACGGGTCGGTGTCGGCGACCGCACGGGCGAACGCGAGCGTGTTGCGCGAGATCAGATACGACGGCGAGACGATGGCCACGGTCCGGTTGCGCGAAAGGGTGGCCGCGGTGCTTTGCGACTCCGGGCTGTCCGCGTCGAACTGCACGGTCCGTATTCCCGCCTGCTCCAGCAGTGCCGAGATCCACTCGGCCCACATGCGGTCCTCGGGCACGTAACTGAGCACGATGTCGCCCGGGTGCGGTGGACGGCGGCGGGTGAACGCACCGAGTACGCGCTGGCGCTCCGCCTCCGGAATCGGATCGGCCGCGGTCACCTCGCCGTCGGTGATGTAGCCGGCCAGCCGCTCGAAGGTGGACAACAGCGAGTTGGGCAGACCCGGGCGGTCGCCGAATGTGGCGAGCGTCTCCTCGTATGCGTAGAACGGGCGGTACGGCACTTCCACCGAACCCCAGTACAGGGTGCGTTCCGCGTCTGTCATTCCCCTGGGCAGCGATATGAAGCGGTTGCGGGCCAGCGCGCGCCCGGCGTCGGCCTTCTCCTTCTCGCCCTCGTCGATGCGGGTGGGTACCGGCAGGATCCTGATCCCGCGGGCGGCGTACTGCGTGTCGATGTGCTGGGCGACCGTGGCGGCGCCGTCGATGCCCTGGTCGCTGAGGGTGAAGCAGGTCACCAGGATGTGCGGGAAGTGCAGCGTGCAGATCTCCGCCACGTCGCTCAGACCGGTCCGGCTGTCGATGAGCGTGTAGTCGTAGTTGCGGCTCATCTCGTCGCGCATCGCGTCGAAGAACTCCCCGCCGCCGCGCATTTCGTAGAACTCGTCCCAGTCGATGCCGGCCAGCGTCGCCGAGTAGTCCTGGTTCTGGCTGCCCGCCGACATGAAGTGCAGGACGCCGCCGTGCGGGAACTCCCACTCGATCGAGACGGTGTTCTCACCGACCTTGGCGTACTCGCGGTGCCAGTCGAGCGGCCGGCCGGGCTTCTCGACGGTGGTCGCGAACCGGTACTGCCGGATCATGTCGATGACGCCGGGGGTGTCGGCCACCGCGGCGAGGTCCAGGAAGGGGTGGAAGAACCGGTGCAGACCCGGGGACTCCAGGTCCCAGTCCACCGCGAGTACCCGCTTGCCGGTGCTGGCCAGGATCCACGCGGTGTTCGCCAGGGCCATCGTGCGCCCGGTACCGCCCTTGTACGAGTAGAAGGTGACGATCTTCCCGTTGCGGGGCGCTGTCATTACCGGTCCTCCGAGGGTGCATGCGGTTCGTCGTAGCCCTTGCCGTTCGCGCGCAGGCCGCCGGGCCCGAGGCCCGGCGCACGCAGCCGCAGCCGCTTTCGGGGCGGCGTGGAACTGGGGCTGCTGGGCGGAAACGGCTTCGCGAGGCCCAGGTAGTGCCGTTCGGCGGCCCAGAGCACCGATGGCAGGTCATTAATAAGATCCTCGATCGTCTCCAGGCCGTCCACGGCCCGGGGCGTTTCGAAGCGGCATCGTGCCCGCGTTCTCGAAAGCGTGCTCTCCAGCCTGCTCTCCAGATCGACCTCGGCGGCTATCGAGTGCCGGTTCGTCCGGTTCCACGGGATGACCAGGCGCACCCAGCTCTTGTCCACGGTGCGCCGGTCGAACGCGGCCAGCTTCTGCTGGAGGTCCGGCTGCTGCGCCGCCCACGGGTCGACGATCAGGATCGTCGGTGCGGTCGCCTCCGTCGTCGGGATCAGTTCCCGGCAGCGCTCGGCGCTCTCGATGAAGGCATAGAAATGCAGGGCTTCGGCCAGCCGTTTGGCGGTCTGGGCGACTTCTCCCTCGTAGTGCGGCAGGTACGGCCGCCAGTGCACCGCATCGTCGCCGTAGAGTTCGGGATCGCAGCCCCGGGGTAATCGCCCCGCGCGCGGAGCGGCGACCACGATCCGGACTTTGGGCCGCTCCGTGAGCGGTACTTGCCCGTCGGCGGGATTCGTCTTCGCGAACGCGTTGGGCAGGTCCTGGTAGATCGGCGCCGGGACGGAGGTCGACGGGGCGTTGTCCTCCGCGACGAACGTGATCCGGCTGGCGAAGAAGTCCACCACCCGGTGGTACCGCTCTCGCAGTTCCCGGTGGGTCATCAGGTAGCGCAGGCCGTGCTGGTGGTATTCCGGTCCTAAATCAGGATGCGTGTACTGCACGTTCCTGATCGCCTGCGGGACCGACTCCGGCCGGATCGGCAGCCAGAGCACCGGGATGAACGCTTCCCGGTCCTCGTTGTACCGCACGAAGTCGCGGTTGATCCGCTCCGCGAACGCGCTCCACTCCTTGCCGCAGTCCTGGCTGTCGAAGTACTCGGCGCTGTAGAGCGCGACGAAGGTACGGCAGACGGCCAGCGCGCTCGCCAGCCGGATCGGCCAGTTGCCGCCCAGCGGGATGTGGGCGTCCGAGTGGCCGGGCACGATCGCCCGCGGATGCCGGGCCCGTTCGATCACCGCGATGCCCAGATCCTCCTCGAAGCGCCGGACCAGCGCGTCGCGGTCGAAACGGTCGTGGGTGCCCACACCGCTGCTGTGCGCATAACTGAGGAAGAAATACAACGGCGGCACATCGGCTCCGGCCTCCGGACGCGACGGCACGACTCCGCCTCCCTCCCCCAGGCGTCTGTGCCGCCCGGCTGCCCCAGTTGTAAGAACTCTGGTATCCACGGGCAGCGGCGGTGAAACATCGCGCCACCCGCGCTATGGAGCGAACCGGCGCATCCACCGCTCGGCGAACTCAACTGCCTCGCGGACCCGGAAGAGCCGGCATTCGGCGTTTCCGACCAGCCCGGCGCGGACCTGCTCGGACGCGTGTTCGAATTCCTTGCCGAGTTGGCCGAACTCGCCGTCGTCCAGTTCGATGTCCTCGAATTCGGTCCATCCGTCTCCCGGCGCGTCGGCGATCCGGCATTCGTAACTGCGCTTCGGCCGCAGTTTGTACCGGTATTCGGCCAGATGGAACGTCGTGCAGACCGAGTAGCCGACGCCGAGCAGCAGCACCCGCGCGTCCGCCTTGTGGAGCGCGCCCATCGGGGAGCGCGGTCCGAGGTGGCAGTCCAGGTCGTGGACGGCGGTCAGTATATCAGCCTGCTGACCGATCGCGGCGAAGGAGGTCTGCGGATGGGTGCTGCGGCAGGCGCCTGGCAGGGTCCTGACGCCTTCTGCCAACGCGCCCATCCCGCTCGACGGCGTGGTGAGCGGGTCGAATCTCGGCAGCGCCATCCGATATTCGAGCTGCTCCTGTTCGCTGAGCGCAGCCACCGCCTCCCGGTGAACCCGGGACGTGGTCGAGTTCCAAGCGGTCTGAGTCGGCACGACGAGCGTTCCGGCGGGGCCGAGCACGTCGAGCAGGGCTTGGATGACCGTCGACGCCGTCGCGGGGCGCGGGGCGACGTGGCGTAGCGAGGCGTGCACGAGCACGATGTCGCCTGCTGCGAGCCCGAGCGCTTCGAGGTGCGCGGCCAGGGCTCGGCGGTCCGAGCCCGTGGTCAACGCTGAGCTCGCAGGCCGGTTTCGGGTTCGGCGCGGGGGAGAGCCCCGGTTTGCCGCAGCGCGGCTTGCACCGGCTGGCCGGCCGGATCGTCGAACCAGGTCGTGACGGTGAGCTGCATCCCGTCGACGAACCGTCGGCCGAGGTCGGTGAGGTCTGCGCAGTCGCGCAACTGCCCAACCGCGTCGGCGGTGTCTCGCCGCCATCGGGCGAACTCGGCCTGCGCGAGAGCCTCCGTTGTGGTGCCGCCGGCACTTCGAGCGGTCCGCCAGAACTCGGTCACCCCGACGCCGACGTATGCCTCCTCCAGCATCCCCGAGAGCGGCAGCGGATCCGGGTGCCAAGGCGTGTTGTACACCGCGACGCTCGCGGAACGGTCGAACAGGTGGAAGAGGTCGAGGATCCCGCCGATTTTGACGCGCTGGAACGTGTGTACCAACTGGAGTGCCAATGCCGCGGGATCCTCGGACAGGACCGCGCCGACCACACCGAACGATTCTCTCGTGGCGGCGGCCGGGTCGGGCCGCGACGCGCCGAGCGGCATCAGCGCCCTGAGTCCAGCTTGCAGCCCGGGCAGGTAGGCAGGCATGCCCGCTGCCAGCAGGTCGATCGCGTCCGCGAATCCGGACTGCCAGGCCTTCGCCTCGGTAGCCGAAATCCGACCGATCTCGGATCCCTGGTGTTCCGAGTAGGCGTCGGCCTCTTCCAGGCAGATGTCGAAGTCTCGGGTGGCCAGACGGTGGACCGGCTGCCATGCGGGGTCGGGCGTCGGGTCGCCGAATTCCAGCCGCAAGCGGTCGGTGTCGCAGGTGATCGTGATTCCGGAGCCCGTGATGGACACCAAGGCGTCGCTCTGGCCGCGTGTCGGGAACGATCCGACCATGGGCAGCCGCACGGCGCCTGCGACGACGGGGACCGTCAACTCGGCCGTGGCGCCCGCAAGCACAGCTGCTGCGGCGGCGAGCGCATTGAGGTGGTTCAGCCTTACTGCCTGCGCTCGGCCGGCGTGCAGCGCGTCGAGGCATTCGGCCGCCCAGGCTCTCGTGCGAGAGTGTCGCAGAACCCTCTCCACCGCCTGCGGGGCGCGGGAGTCGAGTTCGGCGAGCAGATCACCTGCGGCGGCGAGAGAAGCGGTCGAGCGGGTCTCGGCGATCAGCGTGCCGACGAGCTTCCGGCGGATCGAGTCCTGACTCTCGGCCAGGCTCCTGACGGCTTCGCCGGATCCGTAGCCGGACGCGAGCCCGTCGAAATCGGCTGCGTGCAGCGCGTGCGAAGGCTCTCTCACCGTGGTCGTACGGCTGCGGACGTGCAGGATGGTCGCCTTGAGGTCATCGCAGTACACCGACGGATTCGCGAAGCCGGTCCCGCTGCGGAAGCGATGCGCGTAGAGGCCACCGCCACAAACATCGACGACGGGACATAAACGGCACGTCCTGCACAGCCCGGCCAATCCCTGCTGACGGGCCTCGATGCCTTCGTGCTCGGCGGCTTCGTCGAGCGTGTGGTCCGCGATGTTCAGGCCGGTGGCGGCTGCGCCGTCGAAGGCCGTCTTGAGCGAATCCGCCTGCTCGATGGCGCCGTCGGTCTCGATCACCAGCAGATCCGACGGTGTCAGGCCGAGGGATTCGGTCTGACTGGGCTCGCCGCGCAGGACGGCGAGGATCGAGTCGAAGGTGCGGATGGGGAACGGCGAGCCGTCGGCCTGCCAACGGTCGAACACCGCGATTAGCCAATCGGCGTACTGCGCGCGTGCCGCGTTGGGCCGAGTGGGTGGAGTGTCCCAGGTGGCGTGCGGCAGCAGCAGGTCGACCCGTGGGGGCCGCTCGGCCGCCAGTGCTTCGTATACGGCGACCGGATCATTGCCGATATCGATCGTGCAGAGAATTCCCGCGTACAGGCGTGCGAACTGCGGACGGCGTAACAAAGCCAGCGCGCGCAATACGTCCGAATGGCTGCTTCGCCCGTTCGCGAAACGCCGGTGTCGGTCGTTCGAAGCGCGGTCCCCATCCAGGGAGACGCCGACGCGGACGCCGAATTCGGCGAACAACGCGCAGAATTCGGCGTCGAGGAGTACTCCATTAGTGTGGATGCGCAGATCTAATCGCGTTACCGGTTCGATCCGGTCGCGTAACACAGTCAGAACGGTGCGCGTGCGCTCCAGTCCGAGCAACAACGGCTCGCCACCGTGGAGAACGACGTGAACTTCCGGAAGTTGATGTGCAACCGCGTGTTCGGCAATTCGCTCGGCGACGAGTGACGCCGTCGCGTCGGAAATCGCCTTGGGGCGGCCCCGCCAACTCTGGTCGGCGTGCTCGTAGATGTAGCAGTGATCGCACGCAAGATCGCACCGGCTGTGCACCTTCAGCACGAACTGTCGGAACGGCAGTATGTGCGTCATCAGGCATCCAGCCGGCGCGATCGCAAGTACGGCCTCAGATCGAGGAGTTGAAAGCCCCGGCGGTGGACTGGCCGGCGGCCGCCAGCTGCGCCTCCCGCGCGCGAACCAGCTCGGTCAGCGGCACGTGCCGCAGATCCGAGACCACAGACACCAGCTCCGACTGCGTCTCCACAATTGCGTTCATGATCTGTCACCAACCCGTCTAGCGCATAGGAAAGACCTCCGCGGCGCGGAAGATCAGACCAGCACTGCGTTAGAGGGTTATGGGTGATCATTCCATCGCTCGCAGTTGTGTCCGAGGCCATCTTGCACATGTGTCTTGACCGAGTCAAGCTGGATCGCTAAGGTGATGATTTTGTGTGCCTGAAAGGCCGATTGTCCGTTTGTTGTGCCGAACAACCAAAATCTGTCATGAAACGGCGACCAAACCACCCCCCGAGCGTCTTTACGCGCACCAGGCAGTATGTATTCGGCTGATGGCCGCCGCTGCCGACTCGCGGAAATCACCCCGCGTTTCGTCGTATTCGCCAGCTTTCGCCACCGCGCTCGCACTGACGCTGGCACACTTTTGACGAGCGAACGGGCGCCGTCGGCTTCCCCTCCGTACCCCAATCGTCGCGAGTCACGACGCGTCAGGCAAGCCCAGCGTTTCCCGGCAGCCACAGTCGCGCGACGGTGCCGCCGCCGGGAGCCGGCTGGAGGCTCACCTTGCCGCCGGACTCCTCGGCGACGTGCGAGACGATGGCCAGGCCGAGACCGGAGCCGGGGAGCGAGCGAGCGCTTTCGGAGCGCCAGAAGCGGTCGAAGACATAGGGCAGGTCGGCAGGGTCGATGCCGGGGCCCTGGTCGGTGACCGTGTACTCGCCGGCGTGGAGGCGGACGGTGACTGTGCCTTCGGCCGGCGAGAACTTCACCGCGTTGTCGAGGAGGTTGAGCACGGCGCGGTCCACGGCGGTCGGGTCGCCCTGAACGAACCAGGGTTCTATGGCGATGTCGAAGTGCAGGCCGGGGCCGCGTAGCCTGGCGCGGTCGATTGCGCGGCTGACGCTTTCGTGTAGCGCTACGCGCATGGTGCGCCTTGTGCCGCGCTCTTGGCCGCGGGCCAACTCCAGCAGGTCGGTCACCAGGCCGGAGAGCTCGTGGAGTTGCTGGTCGACGCTGACCAGCATGGTCTCGCGGCGTCCGGCGGGTAGCTCGCGTCCGGTGCGCTCGCTGCGTATGAGCAGGTCCACGTTGGTGCGTAGCGAGGTCAGCGGGGTGCGCAGTTCGTGGCCGGCGTCGGCGATCAGACGGCGCTGGCGGTCGCGGGAGGTGGCCAGGGATCTGGTCAAATTGTTGAACGCGGCGCCCAGGCGGTTGATCTCGTCCTTGCCGTCGATCGGCAGTTTGACGGACAGGTCCTCGGTGCGGGCCACGTGTTCGACCGCCCGGGTGAGCCGGCGGACCGGCTTGACCGCGGAGCGGGCGACGACGAGGCCCGCCATGGTCGCCACCGCGACTCCTCCGGCGGCGGCCACCACGAGCCACAGCGTCAGTTGGCTCAGTGCGGAGTCGACTTCGCTCAGCGAGCCGATGTTGGACACGGCCGTTCCGGTGACGATTTGGACCGTATAGACCCGTACGTGTTCGCCGCCGGTGGTGTACGTGTCGTAGAAGACCCCGTGGTTCAGCGGGGCTTGGAGAGTTCCGGCCGCGACGGCTTTCTGTGTGTCCGAGGGCTTCACGCTCAGGTCGCTGTTGGTCGCGCAGGAATGTCCGGCCGCGTCGACGTATTCGAGGCTGAATGGGCTGCTGGGGCCGCCGGCCGGACCACCGCCCTCGTCGCCGGGGAAGCCTTGGAAGGCTCCTGCTCCGCAGTTCTGGGCCGGCGCTGTCGAGCCGGCGAGAGCACGGAGGTCTGGCGGCCGTATTCGGGCGAGGACCTGGTTCACTTGGTTGTTGAGCTGCGCGGAGACCAGGAAGTACGAGGCGAGCGCGGCAACGATGATCGCTATCGACACCGAGACGGCTGAGAGCAGGGCGAAGCGGCCGCGTAGCGAGAGCTTCTTCAGTACACCGCCCGGTCGGGGCAGCTTCACGACGTGCCACCGTGGATGGCGCCGTGGGTGCTGTCGTGTGCGTCCGAGCGAGTGGTGGTTCCCGCCGTGGTGTCTACGCGCAGCACGTAGCCCACGCCGCGCACCGTGTGCAGCAGCCTTGGCTCGCCGCCGGACTCGGTCTTGCGGCGCAGGTACATCACGTACACGTCCAGCGAGTTGGACGTCGGGCCGAAGTCGAAGCCCCAGATCGACGCGAGCAGCTGTTCGCGGGCCAGCACCTGGCGTGGGTGCCGCAGGAACATCTCCAGCAGGTTGAACTCGGTGCGGGTCAGTTCGATGCCGCGCTCGCCCCGGCTGACTTCCCGGGTGAGGATGTCCATCCGCAGGTCTGCGTAGGAGAGCACGTCCGACAAGGCGTCTGCGGGTTGCGCGGCCTCGGTGAGAAGGGCGCCGCGGCGTAGTAGGGCACGCAGCCGGGCGTACAACTCGTCCAGGTCGAACGGCTTGGTCAGGTAGTCGTCGGCGCCTACGTCCAACCCGGTGACCCGGTCGCCGACGGTGTCACGCGCGGTGAGTAGCAGTACAGGCAGCGCTGCGTCGAAGGAGCGCAGCCTGCGAAGGACGGTCAGGCCGTCCATGCGCGGCATCATCACGTCGAGCACGATCGCGTCGGGCAGCTGTTTGGCGATCGCCTCCAGCGCGCCGAGGCCGTCGCCGGCCATGGCGACCTCGTAGCCCTCGAACTCAAGCCCGGCGCGCAGTGCCTCGCGCACCGCGGGCTCATCGTCGACGACCAGGCTCCGGCTGCTCGTCTCGTTCGCGGACATCGACCCTCCGTATCTTTTTCGTGCCGTTCAAGCTGTTCTCACCCTCGCAATCTCTCATGAGAGGAGGGTGAGAACAGGATGTGACTAGGGCAAATGCTTGACTCGTTGTGGCCGGGCCTGGCCGGTCAATCTGCGTGAACAGGCGCTGTGCTGGTGCTGCGAGCCTCGGGCGGCGTTGGCTGCGGCGTCCGCTCCCGTTTGATGGTCAGCTTCCCGTTCTTGATCAGCGCCAGGCGGGGCACCCGGCGGGCGATCGCCGAATCGTGGGTCACCAGGATCACGGTGAGACTGTGCTCCCGCCACAGCGCTTCGAGCACGACGAAGATCTCGTCGCGGGTGTCCTCGTCCAGGTTTCCGGTGGGCTCGTCGGCCAGGATCACCTTGGGCTCCTTGACCAGCGCCCGCGCGATGGCGACCCGCTGCTGCTGGCCGCCGGACAGCTCCGTCTGGAGATGGCCTGCCCGGTCGCCGAGGCCGACCTCGGCCAGCGCGCGCGCCGCGCGTTCGCGCCGTTGCTGCGCGGGCACGCCGAGCGGGACGAGCGCCGTCTCGACGTTCTCCTGCGCGGTCAGCGTCGGGATCAGGTTGAAGGACTGGAAGACGTAGCCGAAGTTCTCCGCGCGCAGCCTGGTCAGCTGCGTCTCGCTCAGCTTCGCCAGGTCGCGCCCGTCGAACACCAGGCTGCCGGCCGTCGGTCGGTCCAGCCCGCCGAGCAGCTGGAGCAGGGTGGACTTCCCGTGACCGGTCGGGCCCTGGATGACGAGCATGTCGCCGTCCGGGATCGCGACATCCACGCCGCGCAGCGCGTGCACGACATCCTTGCCGCGGTTGTACTGCTTGGTCACGCCGGTGACTTGGTACATGTCAGTGGTCTCTTTCGGGGAGGGGTCAGGCGACCTTGCGCAGGGCGTCGGCGGGACGCAGGCAGGACGCGCGCCAGCCGCCGAAACCGCCGGCGATCAGGCCGCCGAGCACGGCCAGGCCCACCGCGAGCAGCAGGACGTTGAGCGCGACGGGCGCCGAGAGGTGCACCGTGACCGACTGCGAGCCGAGTTGGCGGAACCCGCCGCCACCTGCGCCGCCGGGCCCATTGCCGCCGCCGGGCAGCCCGTTTCCGGTCGGCGCGGAGATCCCGCCGGTGGACGCCGTCAGGCTCGGCGCGACCTTGTCGATCACGAACGCGGCGGCGAAGCCGAGGCCGATGCCGAGCGCGCCGCCGATCAGGCCGGTG